>JAISQG010000117.1 GCA_031274335.1 Gracilibacteraceae bacterium | reverse complement strand
AAAACGAATAAACCGCCTGTGTTTTGCCGTAGCCGGCTCCGGCGACGACTGTGACAAGCGGGCAGGCGGCGGCCTGAGTGAGCAGGGCGTCCAGGCGGGGGCGGCGCAGGCGGACGGCGGCCGCTGGCCGGGCGGCCCCGCCGGGGGACTGCCCGGCCATCAGGAGTCCTCGCTCCGCGGCCCGGCGCTGCCGGCTGTGCGCGGAAACGGCAGGACATCCCGGATGTTCGCCATGCCGGTCATAAGCATGACGGCCCGTTCAAAACCCAGGCCGAAGCCGGTGTGCGGCGTTCCGCCGTAACGGCGCAGGTCAAGATACCAGGCGTAGTTTTCCGCCGGCATCCCCAATTCCGCCAAGCGCGCGCTCAGGACAGCCGCCCTTTCCTCCCGCTGGCTGCCGCCGACGAGCTCGCCGATGCCCGGCACAAGCAGATCCATAGCCGCCACGGTTTGGCCGTCGTCGTTGGCTCGCATGTAAAAAGCCTTGATTTCGCGCGGATAATCCGTCACGAAAACCGGGCCCCGAAAAATTTTCTCCGTCAGGAAACGCTCGTGCTCCGTCTGCAAATCCGCGCCCCATCGGGCTTTGTAGCGGAAAGCCGCGTTTTCCTTCTCCAGCAAAGCGACGGCTTCCGTGTAGGTCAGGCGCGCGAAATCCGCCCGCGCCAGCGATTCCAGGCGGGCGACGAGACCGTTTGCCGCGAAGCGGTCTAAAAAAGCAATTTCCGCGGCCGCGCTCGTCAGGACATCCCGCGCTAAGAATTTCACCAGATCCTCGGCCAGGGCCATACCGTCCGCGAGGTCGGCGAAGGCGATTTCCGGCTCGACCATCCAGAATTCGGCGGCGTGCCGCGCCGTATTGGAATTTTCCGCCCGGAAAGCGGGGCCGAAGGTATAAACCTTGCCGAAAGCGTGAGCCAGGGCTTCCGCTTCCAACTGGCCGCTCACGGTCAGGCTCGCTTCCCGCCCGAAAAAATCCGCGCCGAAGTCCGCGCCGCCGTCCGCGTTCAGCGGGACGCGCCCCGGATCCAGCGTCGTGACGCGGAACATTTCGCCCGCGCCCTCGCTGTCATTTGTCGTTATGACGGGCGTGTGCGCGCAGACGAAGCCGCGCTCCTGGAAAAACCGGTGGACGGCAAAGGTCAGCAGCGAGCGGATCCGGAACACGGCGGCAAAAACATTGGCCCGCGCGCGCAAATGCGGCAGGCCGCGCAAAAATTCCAGGCTGTGCCGCTTTTTCTGCAGCGGATAATCAGGGGGAGAGGCCGCGTACACGCTGACCGCTTCGGCCCGGAGCTCATAAAGCTGCCCGCCGCCGGGGCTGGGCGTCAGCACGCCCGTCACCGAAACCGACGAGCCGGTGCCGAGTTTCAGCACATCCGCGTAATTGGGCAGCGATTCGCTTAACAGCAGGACTTGCAGCGAGGCGAAGCAGGAACCGTCATTCAGGTCGATAAAGCCGACCTGCCCGGAATTCCGCGCGGATTTGACCCACCCGTCCGCCCGGAGCGTCTTTCCGGCCAGGGCGGCAGGATCCCGCAGAATAGCGCTGATTTCTGTCCGCGCCGTCATTATTTTTTTCTCCAGTTCACGACCTTGCCCCGCGTCCCGGAAGAGCCGGCACATTCCCTGTAAGCGGAGCGGCAGTGGTCGAGAAATTGCAGCATGGAGGCGGAAGCGACGGCCAGGCGGCTTTTGATGGCGTAACATCCCCAGCCGGCCTTGCTGATGCGCAGCGGTTTCATGCGCACGCCGGGCGTATGGCCGGCGCCGGCCGGATGGGTGCCGAAGCAAAGGGCTTCGTTCCGGGCCGTCATGCTGAGAGCCAGATGGAAATCAAGCGTCGCCAGAAGGAAACGAGGGGTAAAGCCCCGCGCGGCGCATTCCTGCTCCAAAAGGGCATGCAAATCCATGTCGGCGCCGAGGGTCACAAACGGCTGCTCCCGCAAATCGCTCACGTCGAGAAAATGTCTGGAGGCCAGGGGATGCTTTTCGCTGACATGAATATAAACGCCTTCCCGCCAGAGGGGGAGCGCGTCAAACCCGGCGACGAATTCCGGCGCCGTGCGCAGGATGCCGAACAGAGCGCCGCCGCTCGCGACTTTTTCCCTGACGCCGGCATCCGTCCGTTCCTCAAAAGACAGGGTGGCGCCGGCTTTTTCATCCCGGCAGCCGAAAAGCGTCCGCAGGGATATCGCATGCAGCGCGCCTATGCCGAAGACGATGTGCAGATGTTCCCGCTCCCGTTCTTCCCGCCAGGCGGACAGCGCGGATTCCAGATCGCCGAAGGCGGAGAGCACCTGATGGACGTTGCCGTAAAGCATGCGGGCGAAGGGCGTCGGGTGCAGCTTGTTTTTGTCGATAAAAAACAGCGGCTCGCCCAATTCCTTTTCCAGTTCGTGGATGGCCTTGGACAGCGCCTGCCGTGAAATGTACAATTGCTCGGAAGCCCTGGTGTAATTCAGGGTCTGGCTGATGGCCGTAAAATAACGCAACTGCTGAATATCCATTTTATCGCGCTCCTTCGCAGGCTATACATCTCCTGAGAGCAGACGCAATTGACGATTGCGCTTGCAGCAACAGATAGTTGCTTGGCAAAGATATCACATGTCGCTATAATGGATAATGATACACGCCCGGGCGGCAAATGTCAACAATTTTCCGCGAATGGGCGGATTGGGCGGATTGAGCGATTACTGTTCAGACCCCCCGTCATTGCGAGCACAACAAGCGCGACCGCCGCAGAGCGGAAAAAGGGAGTGCGAGTTGCCGCAGCAACCGTTGCCACGCAAGTAACTGATGAGTGGCGACCACAGCGTGGCAACGATGGTTGCAAGGTAGCAATCCAATCCAGTCCAGTCACAGTTCCTTATCATGCAATGCAAAGCGATTTCTGGATTGCTTTGTCGCTCCGCTCCTCGCAATGACGGGCGAGGCAAGCCTCGCCCGTTCGGCGTCCCAGGGGTCTGAACAGTAACATTGAGCGTCCGCCGGCCTGTGGAAGAAGAAGAAGAAGAAGGAACTGTTCAACGGAAAGGAGAAGGAAAATGGCCTCAGAAAAGAAAATTGTTTCCAGGAGGGATTTCCTGAAAGGCGCCGCTGTAAGCGCGGGCGCGGCTGGCATGGCTTCTCTTGGGCTTCTGGCCGGATGCGCGCCGCAGGCTAATCCAGGGCAAAGCGGAGGCCCCGCCGAGACCCCGGCCGGGAGCGTTCCCGCGGGCGGGACGGCATGGAGCTGGGAAACTCCGCCCGCGCCGGTCGCGGACAGCGAAATAACCGAAACGATAGAAGCGGACATCGTGGTGGTGGGCGCCGGAATTTCCGGATGCGCCTGCGCCTGCCGCGCCTCGGAACTAGGCGCTTCCGTCGCCGTGGTGGAAAAAGTGAGCTTTCCCTCCTCGCGCGGCGGCCATTACGGCGGCTACCAGACGAACGCCATGACGAGAAACGGGTTGACCAATGTGCCTCTTGACCAGATCGCCTCGGAATGGCTGCGTTTTGAGGGCAACCGCTGCAAACAGAAAATCGTGTACAGATACCTTGAAAATTCCAGCCGCGTGATCAACTGGCTGGAGGATTTCAGCAAGGATTTCAGCGAAGGCCCGCTGACCATCACTCCCATCACGACTCATTATGTCGGCCCTTACTACTATGAACACATCGGCACGCATGTCATTTTCGGCGAATACCCGGAAAACACGAACATGATCAACGCGCCGGTGTATTTTTTATGGAAAAAGGCGGAGGAACTCGGCGCGAAATTCTATTTCAACACGCCGGCCGAGCAGCTGATCAAAGAGGACGGCCGCGTGACCGGCGTTATCGCCAAGGCGGCGGACGGCTACAAAAAATTTGTGGCTAAAAAGGGCGTCCTGCTGGCCAGCGGCGATTTCAGCGGCGATCAGGAAATGATGCAGTGTTTTGCCGACCCGATGGCGCTGAAATGCGATCATAACAGCTATGTTCCGGCCGGCGCCAATACGGGCGACGGACAGAAGATGGGCATATGGGCCGGCGGCCATATGTACCTCGGCCCGGCCTGCTCGCCGAGCATGATTCATCTGATTCGCTACTGTACGCTCTGTTTCGGCTTCATGTATGTGAACGCCGCAGGCAAGCGCTTTATGAACGAAGATACCTGGATTCAGGCTAAATCCATCCGCATCCTGAGCCAGCCCGGCGAAAACAGATATGCCTACAGCGTCTTTGACGCCGACTGGCAGGGCCAGGTGGTTGATTCCATCCAGTACGGCGGCGGGCAGTTCTGGGACAATATGTCCCATCTGGTCGGCGAGCCGTTTGACTTCGGATCCCCGGACGATCCCTGGTCGCCGCTGGGGACTCTGGAAAGCGGGTTCCAGGAGGGCATGGCTTTCCGGGCGGACACGCTGGAAGAACTCGCGGCGCAAATGGGCGTCGATCCCGCCGTTTTCCTGGCCGAAGTGGAAAAATACAACGCATCTTTTGACGCGGGCGAGGACAGCGATTTCCATAAAAGGAAGGAATTGCTTACTCCGATCCGCACCGCGCCGTTTTACGCCGTCAAATTCGGCCCCTCAATCCTCACGATGCCGAACGGCCTGGAAATCAACGAAAGCCTTGAAGTTTTGGACGACGACCTGAACCCCATCCCCGGGCTTTACGCTTCCGGCAACGCCAGCGGCGGCCGTTACGCCGTGGATTACCCCGTCGTTATGAACGGCAACAGCCACGGCACCGCGCTGACCTTCGGCTTCCTGGCCGGAGAGGATTTGGCCGGCACCCTGTAGGGGACGCCGCTCTCGGCGTCCCGGCCGGAGAGGATTTGGCCGGCGCCCTGTAGGGGACGCCCGGCGGCGGGCAGTTCTGGGACAATATGTCCCATCTGGTC
>JAISQG010000099.1 GCA_031274335.1 Gracilibacteraceae bacterium | reverse complement strand
CGACCGGGGGTTTGTCCTGGCTAAAGGGCGGGAAGAGTTGGCCAAGGGGAGCAAAACCGCGCAGCCCTATCTTTGAACCTCGTGCAAAACTTCCGATTGACCTTCTATCGGTCGCCCTTACAGGGAAAACGCTGAGAACTGCGGGGCAGATTGAGCAGCACGATTACGGAGCGCCGGACAGCCGGATCACCTTGTCGATCACGCAGACCCAAACATATTCGGATTCGGAGTTTACACAAACTATATTACACCATCGCATCGGGATGAACATGGCGGAGCGGTCGCACACCCCAGCAAGTTATTTTCTTGACCCTATTATTCCACTTTCAATTTTCACCGCTAACCTGGTTTGGTTTTCGCACCCCTGTCGTTTGAATACAAGATATATCTACCCCGCTATGGATTTTCTTACGCGCGTATGTTATTATTGGAACTGCGTCAGGACGTAATTTCAATGATACAAGGAGGAAAGCTTGTGGGCGAGAAAAAGGTGATTGGCCGTTTGCATGTATATATCGGCTACGGAAAGGGCAAGAGCACGGCCGCTCTGGGATTGCTGCTCCGGGCTGTCGGACAGGGGCACCGGGTGCTTTACGGCCAGTTTTTGAAATCCGGGCGTTCCGGGGAGCTCTTGTCCCTGCCCCAATTGGGAGAAAATGTCAGGATTTGGCCCACGTCTTCTGTGGAGAAGTTCTACCGCAACCTTTCCGAGGCGGAGCAAGAAGACGTGAAAAACGCCCAGCGCGCTTCTCTCGCGGAAATGGCGGCCGAGATGCGCGAAGGCTCTTACAATCTGGCAATCATGGATGAGGCTCTGGATCTGATTGATCTGGGGATTGTAACGGCAGCGGAGCTTGTGGATCTGGCCCGCAACCGCCCGGAAGCCACGGAGCTTGTCTACACCGGACATAACGCCGGCCCGGAAATAGTCGCCGCGGCTGATTATCTGACGGAGTTCCACGCCCGGAAACATCCTTATAACGAGGGAGTCCCCGCCCGCCGGGGAATAGAATTTTAAAGGCGAGTCCTAAAAAAGAAACAGGGACATGTGCTCATGGATCTGGGCACAGCCCTGTTTCAGCTATCTATATCATCAATCCGCGTGGCATCGGCGCGCTATCGGCGATCCGTCCGGACGCTGCCCCCATAGGCCGCTCGAACAGCTTCCGGACGCCCTTGCCTGCCAATAACCGCAGCGCTGCGCTGATTGTTTTTTTGCCTTGATTTGGACTCATGTTTTATGGTATCATGTTTTATGATATCATTGTACAGGTTAAGATAATCGCAAAATACCCCCAGATTTACCCTATATTGAAATTGAAGGAAGAAAGGGCGATTTCGAATGAAAATGAGCCGGCTGTTTGCGCCCACTCTCCGGGAAGTGCCCGCGGAAGCAGAGATTGCCAGCCACAAGCTGCTTTTGCGCGCAGGTTTTATCCGCAAATCCACAGCGGGGATTTACACTTATTTGCCGCTGGGCTGGCGGGTCATCCGCAAAATAGAGCAGATTGTGCGCGAAGAAATGAACGCGGCCGGCGGGCAGGAAATCATGCTGCCCATCGTGCAGCCGGCGGAATTATGGCGCGCGACCGGGCGCTGGGAATTATACGGGCCGGAGATGTTCCGCCTGCGAGACCGGCATGAGCGCGAATTCTGTCTCGGCCCCACGCACGAGGAAATCATCACGGAGCTCGTTAAAAATGACGTGCGCTCTTACAAGCAGCTGCCGCTGCTCCTGTACCAGATCCAGAACAAATACCGCGACGAGCGCCGTCCGCGTTTCGGCCTCATGCGGGGGCGGGAATTCATCATGATGGATCTTTATTCCTTCGACCGCGCTCCGGAGGGGGCTGCCGCCAGCTACGCCGGAATGTACGCGGCCTACGAAGCGATTTTTCGCCGCTGCGGCCTGGATTTCCGGGCCGTGGAAGCGGATGCCGGAGCTATCGGCGGCAGCGGCGGCACACATGAATTCATGGTGCTGGCCGAGGCCGGAGAGGCGGAGGTCGTATTCTGCCCGGATTGCGCTTACGCGGCGAACACGGAAAAAGCGGAAGCTGTTCCGCCCTCCGCCCCGCCTGACCCGCCGCCGGCCGACCCGCCGCCGCGCGCGGAAATCGCCACGCCGGACGCGCGCACCATCAAAGAGCTGACCAAAATGCTCGGCCTCCCGCCGCATCGCCTGATCAAAACCATCATATATAAAGGCGACGGGTGTTATTTTGCCATCGCCCTGCGCGGCGACCGCGCGGTAAACGAAGTCAAAGTCCATAACGCGCTGGGGCCGTTCCGCGAATTGCGCCTGGCCACGGAAGAAGAAGTGCGCGTCCTGCTGGGCTGCGGCCCGGGCTTTGTCGGCCCGGTCGGCCTGCCGGCGGAAGCGCGCCTGGCTGTGGACGGCGAAGCGGCTGTCCCCGCCGCTTTCGTCTGCGGCGCGAACAAACAGGACGCCCACTGGCGCCATGTGCTGCCGGGCCGTGATTTTCCCTTAGCCCTGACCGGAGATTTCCGCTTGGTCACGGCGGGCGAGCCCTGCCCGCGCTGCGGCGCCTCCCTGCAAAGCGCCCGTGGCATCGAGGTCGGCCAGGTGTTCAACCTGGGGCAAAAATACAGCGAAGCCCTTTCCGCCTCCTTTCTCGACGAAGAGGGCCGGGCGCAGAATTTTTACATGGGCTGCTACGGCATCGGCGTCAGCCGCACGATGGCCGCGGCTGCCGAGCAGTTCAGCGACGAGGACGGCCTCGTCTGGCCCCCCTCCATCGCGCCTTATCACTGCGTCGTCATTCCGGCGGGCGCGCAAGACGCCGAAACGATGCAGGCGGCGGAAACAATTTACGCCGCGCTGCGCGCCGCCGGCGTGGAAACGGTGCTGGATGATCGGAACGAACGCTCCGGCGTCAAATTCAAGGATGCCGATCTCATCGGTTTCCCGTTTCGCCTGGTGCTGGGCGCGAAAAACCTGGCGCTGGGCCGGGTGGAACTGAAAAATCGCCGGACGGGCCAAACGGAGCTCATTGCGCTGGCCGAGGCCGCCGATGCCGTTCGGCGCCGGCTGGAGGACTGAGGGTGGCGGTCAGACTGGCGGAAACGCCTTTTTTCCTAGCCCTGGCGCCGGAACCGCGCGAACGTTTCGCGCCTTACAAGGAAACGCTGTGGCTGGATCAAGTGGAAATTTCTCCCATTATGCGGCGGGGGCGCCTGTGCCTGCGGGTGACAGAATCCATTCCGGCGGCGGAGCGGGAGCTTTTTGCCGAAACCCTGGCCGCCTCCTGCCGGCCCATGGCGGTGGAAATCGTCTGGCAGGAACAAGGCGCTTCGAAACAAGACGATGCTTTGTCTGCGGTGCGGGAGGAATTCGCCCGGGAAGAAGAAAAACACATCGAGCTCCTGCGCGCGCGGCAGGAAAGCGCCCGCGCCCGCCAGAAAGCCTTGGGCGAAGTGTTGCTGGGCGAGGAAATCCGCACCCCGGCCGTCCCGATGCGGGAGATCACGGAGGAAGAGCGCAAGGTCACGGTCGAGGGGTACGCCTTCAAGGTCGAAATGCGCGAAACCAAAACCGGCCGGCGCATCGTCACCTGCGGTCTGAGCGACCGCACGGGCTCTTTGCCTGTAACCATATTCCTGGAGGAAAAGGCGGCTCCGCTGCGGGAAGGCGCATGGTACCGGATGCGCGGCGAAGTGAAAACGGACGCTTACTCGCATGAACTGGCCCTCTCGCCCCGGGACGTCATGACGATCGCCGTGCCGGGCCGCCGGGCGGACGAAGCGCCGGAGCGCCGCGTCGAGCTGCATTTGCACACGCAGATGTCCGACATGGACGGCGTTTCCCCGGTGGCCGCTTTGGTCAGCCGCGCCGCCGCCTGGGGGCACGAGGCCGTGGCTGTCACGGATCACGGCGTCGTCCAGGCTTTTCCGGAAGCGGTGAAGGCGGCCGGGGGCAAAATCAAGGTCATCCTCGGCATGGAGGGCTATCTGCTGAACGAGCCGTTCGCCAGCTACCGCAGCGGGCAGCGCGACGAAAAAATGCCCAACATCCACATCATAGTGCTGGCCAAAACCGCCGCCGGCCTGAAAAACCTTTACCGGCTCGTGACGGCCTCCCATCTCGAATATTTTTACCGGCGGCCGCGCCTGCCGCGGGAGCTGCTGCAGGAATGCCGGGAAGGCCTTCTGCTGGGTTCGGCTTGCGAGGCGGGCGAAGTGTACCAGGCGCTTTTGCGCGGCGCCCCGGCGGAGGAGCTGCGGGCCGTCGCCTCTTTCTATGATTATCTCGAGATCCAGCCCGTGGCCAACAACGCTTTTTTGATCCGGAACGGGCGGGTTGCGGACGAAGAGGGCCTGCGCGATCTGAACCGGGCCGTCGTGGCCCTGGGCGAGGAACTGGGCTTGCCGGTCGTGGCCACCGGGGACGTGCATTTTCTCGACCCGGAGGACGAGGTTTACCGCCGCGTCATCATGACGGCGAAGGGGTTTGAGGATGCCGACCGGCAGGCGCCGCTTTTTTTGCGCACGACGGAGGAAATGCTGGCTGAATTCGCTTACCTCGGGCCGGAAACCGCTTACCGCGTCGTGGTGACGAACCCGCGCGCCCTGGCCGCGCAAATCGAGGAGCTGCGCCCCGTCCCCAAAGACCTGCACACGCCGCGCATTCCGCAGGCGGCGGAACAGGTGCGGGACATGGCCTGGGCGAACGCCCGCACACTTTACGGCGACCCTCTGCCCGGACCGGTGCAGGCGCGGCTGGACAGGGAAATGAGCGCGATCATCGGCAGCGGCTACGCCGTGCTTTATTACATCGCCCATTTGCTGGTGAAAAAATCAAATGAGGACGGCTACCTCGTCGGCTCACGCGGCTCGGTCGGCTCCTCTCTTGTGGCGACGCTGACCGGCATCACGGAAGTGAACCCGCTGCCGCCCCATTACCGCTGCCCGGCCGCCGGCTGCGGCCATACGGAGTTTGTCACGGACGGCAGCGTGGGCGCGGGCGCGGACTTGGCGGACAAAGCCTGTCCCCGCTGCGGGGCGCCGCTGGCCAAAGACGGGTATGACATACCGTTTGAAACTTTTCTCGGCTTCGAAGGGGACAAAATACCGGACATCGACCTGAATTTTTCCGGCGACTACCAAGCGCGCGCCCATAAATACGCCGAGGAAATTTTTGGCAGCGAAAACATTTTCCGCGCTGGCACGATCGCCACGGTGGCGGAAAAGACGGCGTACGGGTATTGCCAAAAATACGCGGAGGTGCGCGGCGAAGTGATGAGCGCGACAGAGCGGGAGCGCCTCGCGCGGGGCTGCGCCGGCGTCAAGCGCACGACGGGCCAGCACCCGGGCGGCCTGATGGTGCTGCCGAAAGAATGCGACATCCATGATTTCACGCCGTTGCAGTGGGCGGCCAACGATCCGAAGGCCGGCGTGGTCACGACACATTTTGAATACGGCTATCTGCATGACAGCCTAGTCAAGTTGGATCTGCTCGGGCATGACGACCCGACGGTCATCCGGTTGCTGGAGGATCTGACGGGGGTGCGGGCGCGGGACATCCCGCTGGACGACGCGCGGACGATGTCGCTTTTTTCCGGCCCGGAGGCGCTCGGCGTCACGGCGGAGGACATCGGGGCCGCCACCGGCACGCTGGGCATCCCGGAATTCGGCACGGAGTTTGTGCGGCAGATCCTTACGGACACGAAGCCGCGCAGCTTTTCCCATCTCGTGCGCATTTCCGGCCTGTCGCACGGGACAAATGTCTGGCGCGGCAACGCCCAGGACCTGGTGCGGGCGGGGACGGCGGACATCGAGCAGATCATCGCCTGCCGCGACGACATCATGACTTATCTGTTGCGGCTGGGCCTGGCGCCGCCGCTCGCCTTCGCCATCATGGAAAACGTGCGCAAGAAGGACAAGGATGTGACGGAGGAACAGGCCGCGGCCATCCGCGACGCGGGCGCGCCGGCCTGGTATGTGGATTCCTGCCGCAAAATAAGCTATTTGTTTCCGAAAGCACATGCCGTCGCCTATGTGACGATGGCGTGGCGCATCGCCTGGTTCAAAATATATTATCCCGAGGCTTTTTACACGAGTTTTTACACGGTGCGGGCCGACGAGTTTGACGCCGACATCGCGGCGGCCGGGCCACAGGCCTGCCGGGAGGAAATCAAAGCCGTCGGGCGGAAGGGGCGGGAGGCCACGCAGCGGGACAAGAACACGCGCACGATCCTGGAGCTGGCCGTCGAAATGTATGCCCGCGGCATCGCTTTACGCCGCGTGAGCCTGAAAGAATCGCATCCGACCCGTTTCCTCATCACGGAGACGGGGATTCTGCCGCCTTTTACGGCTTTGAAAGGGGTGGGGGAGACGGCGGCGCGGGACATCGCGGATTTTCGCGA
>JAISQG010000085.1 GCA_031274335.1 Gracilibacteraceae bacterium | reverse complement strand
AGTAACTTACAGATTCGAAACCCCAATAAAAACAAGAATTCAACAAGCAATCTTGTGCAGATCTTTCACAGATGCTGCACGCAAGCAGCGAAATGACGGCAGTTGTGAGTTTTCGTCCTTTATCGGTTAAATTGTACTTGCGCTGATGAGGGATTTTTTTAATAAGCCCGTGTTCACGAAGCAAACGGAGGCAGCGGCTGACACGTGATGAAAGCTGTTTATCTGACAGGCCTTCCGCCCAGGATGAGTTTGCCAGATGTTGCCTGACTGCTTTGGAAGTATATATGGTGGCCCCGGGAGGATTCGAACCCCCGCAAGACAGGGTTTAGGAAACCCCCGCTCTATCCACCTGAGCTACGAGGCCAGTGAAACAAACGCATTATATCACGCCCGGACGCAAAAGTAAATAACTCAAAACAGCACGGCGATCAAAATGCCGAGAATAGCGCCTCCGAACACCTCAAACGGCGTGTGTCCCATGATCTCCTTCAATTTTTCGTTCGGAATCTTTTGCCCAAACCACTCCGTGCTGGCATCCGATTCAAGCAGCATGTCAAGCAAATGGTTGATGACGCGCGCATGCTCTCCCGTAGCCCAGCGCACGTTGGCCGCGTCATACATAACGATAACCGCGAGGACGACGGCGACGGCAAAAACAGGGCTGCTCCAGCCCGCTGTCTTCCCGGTTTCGGCCGCCAGCGTGCAAACGATGGAGGTGTGCGAACTGGGAAATCCGCCCGACGATTTCAGTATGCTGAAATCCACCCGGCGTTCTACCAAAAAATGGAAAAACAGCTTGAACAATTGTGCCACCAGCCAGGCCAGCAGCGACACCCACATGATGCGATTGGAGAATAACCCGCTTAAAAATTCCATTTATCTCATTTTTCCCGGCCGGCGGCCGAAACCGCCAAATCACGCAAAAACGCGGCTTCCTCTCCCCAGGCAGCCAGCGCGTTCACCGCTTCCTCCGTTTTTTGCCGTAAAACAGTCCCGGCCCTCTCCAGTCCGAGCAAGGACGGATAGGTCAGCTTGGCGGATCTGGCGTCGCTGCCGGCCGGCTTGCCCAGCACGGAACTGTCGCCTTCCACATCAAGGATATCGTCCTTTATTTGAAAAGCGGCGCCCAGCGCGGCGGCATAGGCGCGCAAAGAGACCAGCTCCGCCTCGCCCGCGCCCGCGAGCACCGCGCCGAGCTCTGCCGACGCCACAAGCAGCGCCGATGTTTTCATGCTCTGCATCCGCTCCAGCCAGGCCAGACGCTCCCCGGCTTCGCCGCCCGTCTCCCCCGCCGCATCCAGCATCTGGCCGCAAACCATGCCGCACCAGCCGGCCGCGCCGGCCACAAGCGCCACCGCCGCCAAGCTGCGCGCGGGCGGAACCCCCGGCAGTGGGCGGGCCACCAGCTCCAACCCGAGCGTCAGCAGCGCGTCCCCGGCCAGCACCGCCGCCGCTTCCCCAAAAACAATATGATTCGCCGGCCGGCCACGGCGCGTATCATCGTCGTCCATGCAGGGCAGATCGTCGTGGATGAGCGAATATGTGTGAATGAGTTCCAGCCCGCCCGCCGGCAGCGCCAGCGCTTCCGGGTCGCCGCCCGTCAATTCGGCGGCGGCCAAAGCCAGCACGGGCCGGATGCGTTTGCCCCCGCCAAACAAACTGTATGTCATGGCGCGGCTCATCAAATCATCTCCCCAAGGCAGGGAGGCGAGCGCATTGTTTACCAGCGCCGCGTAGCGCGCGTATTGGGCTTGAAAGCTCATAGGCTGATCCTCAGTTCAAATCGGTCAGTTGAAATCCCTCAGTTGAAAAAGGCCGTCTGTTTCCGTCAGGATTTTCACCTGCTCTTCTGCCCTGTCCAATTCCGCGCGGCAAAACCGCAACAAGCCCACCCCTTCTTCAAAAAGGGCCAGCGCCTGCGCGAGCGGGATCTGGTTGTCTTCCAACAGGGCCACAATGGCGCGCAGCCGCTCCAAGCCCGCCTCAAACGTCGCCGCCGCCTGTTTTTCCTCCATCCGTCCGCCTCCCGTCCGCTTCTCTCTCAGTCCGCACCGCCTCCACACGGCAGTCCAGCCGCCCGTCCTTCAACCGCACGGTCACGGCCTGACCGGGGTGTGCCGCCGCCACGCCGGTTATGACGGCGCCGGTTCCGTCCCGGACAAGCCCGTAGCCCCGGCCAAGCACGGCCAGTGGGCTGAGAGCCTCAAGCCGCGCGCTGAGGACAGCCGCTTCCCGCCCTTTACCGTCGAAAAGGCCGGCCCCGGCCGCGTTCAACCGCGCAGCGCCCCGCACGAGCACGGCGCGGCCTGCTTCCACCCGCCGCCGCCCGGCGGCGGTCAGGCGCTCGGAAAGGAAGTCCAGTTCCTGGCGCCGGACGGCATAAATTTCGCGCGGATGGCGCAGAACCCGCGCCGCCCGAAAAATCTCCAGCGCCTGCCTTTTGCGCGCAATCTGCCGTTCCATGCGCGCGGCGAGCAGCCCGGCCAAATCCGCGCACTGCCCTTGCAAAGCGCTCCGCGCCGGCACGACGAGCTCCGCGGCGGCGGAAGGGGTGGGCGCGCGCAAATCGGCGGTAAAATCCGCGATCGTCACGTCTGTTTCATGCCCCACGGCGGCGACGACCGGGATGGACGAAGCGGCTATGGCGCGGGCGACGATTTCCGTGTTAAAAGCCTGCAAATCCTCCGGCGCGCCGCCGCCCCGGCCGACGATGAGCACATCAAGCGCCGCCCAGCGGTTGGCTCGCCTGATCGCCGCGGCGATTTCCGGCGCCGCCGTCCCGCCCTGCACGGAGACGGGCAGAACGACGAGGCGCACAGCCGGATTGCGGCGGCGGGCGACGCGGATGATGTCTTGCAGAGCCGCTCCCTCCGGACTTGTGATGATGCCGGCGGCCCGAGGGCAGAGCGGGATTTTTTTCTTATGTTCCGGCCGGAACAACCCTTCCGCCCAGAGCTTATGTCGGAGCCGGTCGAACTCCAGCCAAAGGGCGCCTTGCCCCGCCGGCTGCATGGCGCTCACATAGACCTGTACATGCCCTTCGCGCTCATACAGGCGCGTGCTGCCGCGCACGGCGACCAGCAGGCCGTCCCGCGGCTTGAAGGACATCCGGGCGGCGTCCTCGCGGAACATAACGGCGCGAATCGCAGCCCCGGCGTCTTTCAGCGTGAAATACCAGTGGCCGGAAGCCAGGTGATGCTTAAACCCGGAAATTTCGCCCTCAACCCGGATGTCCTGCAAATGCGCACCCTGCTGCAATACCCGCGCTATTTCCCGGTTCAGGCGCGTGATGCTCCAAACCTCCACGGCTCCCCCTCGTCGCCTGATTTCCTTAATTTCCTTAGAGGCCAAACGTCAGCGGCCATACGTCTATTATAACATTTCCCCTCGGGACTTTCAACTCCTCCTTTGGCAAAACCCTTTTTACTACAATACATTTGCGGCCAAGGCACGGCAGCCACCGCATCTTGTCAAATTCCTTTGCCTAAGCCACAATAAGGGGAGTAATTGGTTTAGCTGTTTTGTTCACAGTTCCGCCTCCCTGAGCATTTCAATATGGTTCTTCTTATAGTTGATAATCCCGCTCTGTTTGAGCTTGCTCATCTCGGACGATAACGCGCTGCGTTCAACGGAAAGATAGTCGGCAAGCTCTTGACGGTTATATGGTATGTCAAACGCCTTGCAGCTCTTTTGCCGCGCCTGCTCTGTCAGGTAGGAGAGCAGTTTTTCTTTTGTCGTGCGCTTGGTGATGTGCTCCATTTTCGCGGACATCAGCAAATTTTTCTGCGCCATAATCGTGAGCATATTGCGAATCAGTTTAGAGTGAAACGCACATGCCGAGGAGCAACTTGTTACGATCCGCTTGCAGTCAATGAACAACACTTCGGTTTCCTCTTTTGCGATTACGCTCACAGGTATGCGACCGATTCCGGCGCATACGACCTCCTCGGCGAACATCAGCGGCGGCGTTACCTCGGTGATAATAGAACTGTTGCCCCAAATGTCGGTCTTGACGAGATGCAGTCTGCCGCTGACCACCAGCCCGATTTCGGTGACGGTATCGCCCTCGAAGCATACGGTTTCCCTGCTTGCGTAGGTGCGGGTTGCCGCCCCCAAGCAACTGAGCATTGCGGCGAAGTCGTCGCCCCCGATTCCGGCGAATAGAGGCGAGGTTCTAAGTATGGGAAAAATATTTTTCATATTTCCACTCTTTCGTTGTTTTTACAACCGATATGATGGATTGATTGTATTATGATGATGCCGGAAAGTCAAGGGATGGATTAGTTTGAAACGAAAAATAATCAAAGCGGAAAGGTGGTACCATTATGTACTGTCAACAATGTGAACAAACGGCAGGCGGGAAAGCCTGCACAAAAATCGGCGTATGCGGCAAGACCGACGAAACCGCGAGGCTTCAGGACGAACTGACAGGCGCGTTAATCACCGTGTCACGCAAGGGGATTGACATTTCCGACAAACAGCTGTCGGAGGGGCTGTTCGCCACTCTGACAAACGTGAATTTCGACAATACCGCTTTGGAGCGGCTCATAGCGCAGGTCGGGCAGCCATACTACGACCTTAACAAGGTTTGTGATGCGGACGAGAATGTGAAATCCCTAAAAACGCTGCTCTTGCTCGGTGTGCGTGGTATCGCCGCATATGCGTATCACGCGCTTGTACTTGGGCGTGACGTGTCGGAAATCTGCGCGTTCCTGCGGAAAGGTCTGGCGGCAATCGGCGAACCGGATTGGGGTATGGACGAACTGCTTCCACTCGTTATGGAGGCGGGCAAGGTCAACCTCTCTGTGCTTGAAATCCTCGACCGCGCCAACACCGAAACCTATGGTATTCCCGCACCGGCAAAGGTGACGATGGAAGTGGAAAAGGGCGCGTTTATTGTAATCAGCGGTCACGACCTGCGCGACCTGAAACTGCTGCTCGAACAGACGGACGGCAAGGGCGTTAACGTCTATACGCACGGAGAAATGCTCCCCGCGCACGGTTATCCCGAAATGCGGAAATACTCGCACCTCAAAGGGAATTTCGGTACCGCGTGGCAGAATCAGCAGAGGGAGTTTGCGGATGTTCCCGCGCCTGTTCTGTTCACGACGAACTGTCTTATGCCGCCGAAAGACAGCTACAAAGACAGGATATTTACCACGGCAGTCGTAGGCTATCCGGAACTCACGCACATCGGCGAGGATAAGGACTTCTCGCCCGTAATCGAGAAAGCACTTGAACTCGGCGGCTATCACGAAAATAGCAAGTTTACAGGCATAAACGGCGGCGCGGAACTGACAACGGGTTTCGCGCACGGCACGGTGCTGTCGGTTGCCGACAAGTTAATCGAGGCAGTTAAGAACGGGCAAATCAGTCGTTTTTTCCTTGTCGGCGGCTGCGACGGAGCAAGACCCGGCAGAAATTACTTCACGGACTTCGTTAAGCAGGCTCCGAAAGACAGCGTAATCCTCACTCTCGCCTGCGGCAAGTACCGCTTCAACGACCTCGACCTCGGCACAGTCGCCGGGTTGCCGCGCATACTCGATATGGGCCAATGCAACGACGCATACTCAGCAATCAAAGTCGCGGTCGCACTCGCGGAGGCGTTTAACTGCGGTGTGAACGACCTGCCCTTGTCGCTCGTCATTTCGTGGTACGAGCAAAAGGCGGTGTCCATTCTGCTGACGCTGCTGCACCTCGGCATTAAGAACATCATTCTCGGTCCCACGCTCCCGGCGTTCGTGTCGCCTGCCGTGCTGAATTTTCTCGTAGAGAAGTTTAACATCGCGCCAACCACAACACCGGAAGCGGACTTGAAGAAGATCCTCGAACGCTGATAGCAGAAATCGTAGTTTTTCCGTACGCTTCCCGCGCTGAATTTATCGGAGCAGAGGAACGCTGTTTTCGACAGCGACCATATTGATTTTTCACCGAGCATAGCCGATTCCGATTCGTTTGAAAACAATCTAAGCCAATCAAGAATATGGTAACTACGCCACTTTTGGGTTTTTTATGTTCAGATTTATAGCTAGATTTTCAGCTAAATTTCAGCTAAACAATTGGCTTAGCTGAAAATCAGCACAGTTCCCAAACTGCGTTTTTCCTGCCGCTTGATGTGTTTCTGATTATGCCGTTACGACGCAGTTTAGATAATAGATTTCTGATCTTGTCGTCTTTCTGCTTTTTATCAAGCACATCGGGCAATTTGTCGCCAAGTAGTTTGAGGAAGTCGGCTTTTGTTCCCTTACCCCATTGCCGAAGATAGTTGACAATCATAACCATGTAATATTCGTCATCCAACGCTTTGTTTTTGATGTACTGCGCCCGTTCGTCCACGATGTCGGCAATCCCCGCCGATACGAACACGTTAGGTCTCCGGCCTTCGATAACCCTTAACTCCTTAAGATGCTTGTATTGTTCATTTTCGAGCGGTATGCGTTTCTGCACGCAGTCGAGCAGAAAGACTGCCTCCATATCCAAATCGTCACGACCGAACAGCAGGCGGGTGTAGTTTTCGTCCAACACCTTGCCGTAGACTCTGACAGCCACTTCTTTTGGCTTAGACAGGTCGTAGTCGGGCATGGGGAAATAACGCCGGCGCTGGATGTTGAACACCATCCTGATCCCCATCTGTTTAGTGTCAATCATATTGAAATTCATCATCGCGTCCGCAAGCAACTGGTTCAGGTAATATGGTGCCGTGTAGCCGGGTTTCAGCACTTCGCGGATGTCGCCGGGCAGGAAAGTTCCCGCATTGGAGATGACGACTGTATCCTCAAACTCGTCAAGGTAGATTCTGCGCCCCGCTGTATAGTCCTGGTGCGCGATACAGTTGTTCAAAAGTTCCCGCAGCAGCTTCGCGTCGTATTGCTTGGTTTCCTTGGGAAACAGGGTCATCTGGTTCGGCATATAGCGATAGGTCAGGTTGCGGATTTTTTCATAAACCTTATCGACCACCGTGATAAACGGGATACGAAATTCTTCGTAGTCCTTGTCCGCTCCGTTCAGGTTGTACAAACGCCACATCACGCGCGGCGACCAGTCGAGCAGATAGTCGTAGTCGGAATTACCCAGCAGCACCATCGCGGCGTTGGTCAGCTTGCCGCCGATGATGAGCTTTAGCTTGGTCAGGAACTGTTCATCGGTGAGATTGTCTATCTCCGAGCCTGTGCGCTCGTTCTTTTCCTTGAACTGCGACCGCGCAATGCGAATGGCCTCGGCATCCAAGTGCTGAATGCCGGAGCCGTCTATCAACAGCTTCGACCAATCGCGGCGGGCCTGACCGCGTAAACGCCCAAGTTCTTCCGGCGATAACGCGCCGAGGGACTCGCCCTCGCGCCCATACCAATGCCCTTTCCAAGCGGTCGGCACATTCGGGACGGCGGCGGGAATCTTGAACATCACGACACGGCGGCCCTCCTCGTCATAGACCTCAAATATGTCAATGAAACAGATTCTGTCCGTGGTGTTCTCGGCAATCTCGTGTTTTAGGCTATCCAAGCCCTGAGTGTCGCGGTAGTCGCTGCCCTCTATCTTGCGATTCTTATTGTGTACGCCGAACACAAGCCAGCCATACTGCAAACCCTTAAGGTTCGCCTCGTTGCTGATGGCGGAAAAATACTGACCTATAGTGTCCTGCTTGTAGTCGTTGCCCGCCTGCTTGAACTCTACGACCTCATTCTCCCAGTTGGCAATGAGTCCGCGCAGGGTTTGGAGCAAATCGGCGTTCAGGTCAATATCCCTCATTCGTTGTCGCCTCCTTCCGCACCGCTGCCACCCAACCCCACGCGGTATTTTATGTCGTAGTTGATGATGTAGTCAAGTACTTCCTCTGTGAAGCCGTAATGTTTGGCAAGGATGGTGTCGATTTGGTCGAGAATAGGTTTGGAGAGTTTAGAACCGGCGGCTTCTTAATTATTGTCAATCACTTCCATAATGTCATCGGTACTACAGCCCAAGGCGATGCAGATTTTAAGCAGCACATCGGTATTTAAGTTCTCGCCTTTACCCATCTTGGCAATAGATGTCGTGCTGACCCCGGACATTCTCTTCAATTGTGTCTTATTTAAACCCCTGTCTATCAGCAGTTTCCACAACCTGTTGTAGCTGATTCGTTTATCCATCTCGCTTCTCCTTACGTTCAACGGAGTTGGCTAAGTCTGCCGCAACACAAATTAACGCCCGCAGCAACTTAAACAGTATACCACAGGCATTGGGAGATGTCGAGATAAATTTCGCAATCTCAGAAATATTGTCTATCTTATCAAATCGAAGGAAGACTATTCGTGATATTAGGCGTGCAACTGAAACAGGCGACAAAATACATATGGGACATAATCCGAAATACCCTTGACATTACAGAACAAAGCGGCAAGTGCGCAGCAATAAAATATATATGTTGTAGCTTTTGCTACTGAAAAGCCTGAAGACTTTTTTTATAATGGTTAAAATAGGAAGGAGTGAATAAAATGGGCCTGACGCCAGCGGATAAGGATTGGCGCTATGCGAGGATCAGGAAATTTATCAGCAACTGGGGCCTGGACGCCGTTTTTCTGGCGGGCAACGCTTGGGAAGAATCCAATGTCCGGTATATCACGGGAGAACACTTTCGCATCGGCCAGCGCTATGCTTATGCCCTGTTTCCGCGCGAAGGGGAACCGGAGATTTTCGCTTTTCATCCGACCAGAGCCTATCAGTATCGCTGCATCGACGAATTCCGGGATGATGTTTGGTTTGACCGGGCGCATATCCATCCACCGACCTTCGAGGCCATCACCGCGACTTT
>JAISQG010000040.1 GCA_031274335.1 Gracilibacteraceae bacterium | reverse complement strand
AGGAGGATGAAAAACTGCGCGGCTGGGTGGCCGCGCGTCTGCCGGCGGCGGAGGCGGAAGCACTGGTCGCGCAACTGGCCGGCGATTTCGGGCTTTATCTGACTTCCAGCTGCGGGAGGCTGTTTGACGCCGTAAGCGGACTGGCCGGCATTTGTTCCCGCGTGACTTATGAAGGACAGGCAGCCGTGGAATTGGAAAGCGCGGCCTGGCGCTGGGCGGAGCGGGCAGGGGAGCGGCGGCTCGGGCGGTTGTGGGCGGAAGCGCGGAATTTTCCACGCTGGGGGACGGAGCAACCGGGCGCGTTCCCGCCGGAGCGGGAGCTGGCTTATTTTGACTATCAGGCACCCTCGCATCCGGATGAACCTCTGGTGTTCGGCCTGCGCTCCTTCTGGCGGCGTCTGTGCGTCCTGGCGGCGGAAGGACGCGACGCCGGGGAAATAGCCTATATTTTTCATTTGTCGCTTGCCGCCGGCATGTGCGAGGCAGCGCTGCGGCTGAATGAAGGCGAAAAGGATCTGCTGGCGGGCGGCGGCGTGTTCCAGAATAAATTGCTTACGGAGGCGCTGGGGAGACTCGCGGCAGAAAACGGCCTGACGCTAAGGTATCCGCGCCGCTTGCCGCCGGGAGACGGCGGAATAGCTTTCGGCCAGATTGTCACATATTGCGCGGAGCAAGCGGGAGGCATCAGGGAAGCGCCTTGCTCTACTTCGCGGTAATCGAGGAAATAGTTCGGGAATTCACGGATGATGCGGTTTTCATATCCAAACATGAGAACACCCGCAGCGGGAAAGATAAGGTGGACTATTTTTCATCGCCATCCGCATTATTATCCACATTGTATTCAAACACGTTTGCCTCGAAGAAATTATGAACATCCGATGAGTACTTCAACGCGAGTCTCGCGTCATCCTCTGTTATGTCAATTTCATTCGGATATCTTGGCTGTATGCCATACACTGTCACAAGCTCACATATATCGACAAGTTCCGAAAAATCGCTGCTTATCTCCAAGCACATATCGCATAGCAACGGCAAATCATGTGTTCTCGGAGCATTGATGCCGTTTTCAATCAGATATTCTTTAAGCATTTTCTCTACGGACTGCTGACTATGATAGCAGATGATTTCCAGCGGTTTTGGACGAGCGTGTTCATTCAGCACCACGGCTGAATCCATGTCCATTTTGGCGAACGCATACCAATCAAGAGACTCTGGGTTTTTCATACAATACCACCCCGTTCTCTGCAATAGTGCGCTCCAAAGTTAACTGGCTACGGCGGCGCTCGAAGGTATCTACTGTTCCCGCCAATATATCCATCGGTTTACGCTTTATTCCGCGCATTGAGCGGTATATGCTTTGCATCGCTTCAACCGGGCGCATACTGCCATTTGGAATCACAACATAAAAATCGTAATCGCTTTCTTCTTTCGGCGTTCCATACGCATACGAGCCAAATAAATATATCTTTTCTACCGGGACGGCTTCGACAATCTTGTCGCGAATTGCAGTAATTTCATCTGTCATTATCATTAGGAGCGCCCCCTTTCCACAATGCTGCTAATTGCTACGCAGTTCATAGTATGCTCTTTCACTGAAATAATCATACCACGCAATCGGCTGTTTCACAATCATTTTCTGCGCTGCACGCCTCTGCTGCGACCCCGCCGGAGAGCGGTTCCGTCGCCTGTTTTCGTGTCAGTATAGCCATCAGCGCCTCGGGCGGCACCGGCAGGTAGCCTATGAACCTGTAATGTACGTCCGTGACTTCCGATGTACATGCCCGCCTGCGCCCTCGCCCTGTGCGCCGCCTTGGTCCGTTAAATCGGTGCAAATTTGGACGTTCAGGGCAAGTGAAAAGGCCACGCCAAAGCGGCACGGCCTTTAGAAAAATGCGGTTCTTTCAACTTTTTTACTGGAGCCGATGAGCGGACTCGAACCGCTGACCTGCTGATTACGAATCAGCTGCTCTACCAACTGAGCTACATCGGCAACGATATATAATATACCAAAGTTTATTTCCCTCGTCAAGTGGTTCGCCGATCGAAGTGGGTGTACCAACTTTTATTTTTTATTTTTTTACAGTTCCTTAAAGCCGGCGCCGGCCTTCCAGCGCTCTGGCTATAGTCACTTCGTCTGCGTACTCCAAATCCCCTCCCACAGGGAGGCCATGTGCGATGCGGCTGACAGTCACTCCCAGCGGTTTGAGCAAACCGCTCAAATAAGCGACCGTCGCCTCGCCTTCTACGGTCGGATTCAGAGCCAGCACCACCTCGCGCACGCCGTCCAGCCGGTGAAGCAGGGGCGCGAAGTTGAGCTGCTCCGGGCCGATGCCATCCAGCGGCGAAAGCACGCCGCGCAAAACGTGGTAGTATCCGCCAAATTCACCTGTTTTTTCCAAAGAAACCACATCCCGTGCCTGCTCCACAACGCAAAGCAGCGTCCGGTCACGGTTCGTGGAGGCGCAGATGCGGCAAGGCTGTACATCGGTATAATTGCCGCATGTCTCACATTCCTCTATTTCCCGCAGAGCCCGCTCCGCCGCGCCGGCCAGCTTCCGCGCCGCGTCCTCATGACGCAACAGATAAAAAGCCAGGCGGCTCGCTGTTTTCGGGCCGATGCCGGGCAGCCGAGAAAAAGCCATGACCAAGTCAGCCAGCGGCTCCGGGTAAGCAAAAAGATCCATATCAAAACAGTCCGGGTATATTCAGACCGCCGGTCAATTTGCCCATCGCCTGCTCCAGCATGGTTTGCGCTTCGCCAATTCCGCGGTTGACCGCGGCCTTGATCAAATCCTCCAGCATTTCCGGATCATCCGGGTCAAAGGCTTTCGGATCAATTTTCAGTTCCAACAATTCCATTTTACCGCTGACGACGACATTGACGAGACCACCGCCCGCTGAGGCGGTCACAGTCTGCTGTTCCGCCGCCTCTTTCGCCTTCAGCATATCCTGCTGAAGCTTTTGCGCCTGTTTCAGCATTTGATTCATATTGCCCATGCCCATGGAAATTATTCCTCCTG
>JAISQG010000003.1 GCA_031274335.1 Gracilibacteraceae bacterium | reverse complement strand
AAAGCATACTGTAGGGGCGGATATTATCCGCCCGCCAACCTGGTGGGGTTCGCAACCCCCCGTCAGCGGCTTTGCCGCTGCCACCCCCCCTTGAAAGGGGGGCTTGTTCAAATCTACATTCATCGCTCATGTTTTATTTGACATTTGCCGTTCGTTTCCGATATAATATATGTGTGACAAACGCGATCAACGTCATTTTCCGTAATTTGACAGCGAGGGGGGCTATTTCGTGCCGGCAGATAACAGGATCAGGGGCACACTGATGAGCGATGGGGAAAAAATTTTGTCGCCTGACGGACGGAATCAGGAAAAGATGCGATTGGGTTATGTTGAAATGGCGGGCATTAATCTGAGCATCGCGCGGGAAAACGCGCGGGAGGAATTTATACTGTCGAAAGATTTCGATTATTTAGAAAATTATTGATACATGAGGATAATTTGCAAAAAATGGTTATGAATATAAAACGCGGAGAGATTTATTACGCGGAATTGAACCCGGTCGTCGGCTCTGAACAGGGCGGAACGCGGCCGGTGCTGGTTGTGCAGAACAACGTCGGCAACCAGTTCAGTCCGACCACGATTGTGGCGGCGATCACATCACAGATATCCAAGGCGAAGCTGCCCACCCACGTGGAAGTGAGGGCCAGCCACAGCGGGCTGGAAAGGGATTCGGTAATCTTAGCCGAACAGATTCGCACGATAGACAAGAGCCGGCTAAAAGAAAAGGTCGCAGTGCTGAACGATGAAATCATGAAACGCGTCGACACCGCCATCGAAATCAGCCTGGGAGTCACAGAAATTTGAACCGCGCGGACTGCACTTACATAAGATAAGAGGTTTTCCGCACTGTCTTGTCTTTGTAGGCAAAGCCTGCGAACGGAGGGGACATGAATAAAGAACAAAAAAGAATGTGTCTGGCAAACGGCCGGATCATGCCGATGGCGGGAAATGATTTCCGTTTCACCGGCAGCGTGTTCATCGAAAACGGGAAAATCCTGGCGGTGGGGGCGCATCCGCTGCTGGATCCCGACCAGGAGCAGGCAGCCCTGGCGGCGGCGCTCGGCTTGGAGGCGGAGATTTTTGGCGCGGATACGATTCTGCTTGACTGCATCGGACAAAGCATTTTGCCCGGTTTTATTGATGCGCATTGCCATGTCGGCATCGGAGAGGAAATCTTCCAGTACGAAGGGGACGATGTCAATGAAATGACCGACCCCCTGACGCCCGAGCTCCGGGCCATCGACGGCGTGAACCCAGAAGATGAGGCTTTCCGCGACGCGCGGCGCGGCGGAATCACGGCGCTTTTTGTCTGTCCGGGCAGCGCCAATGTGATCGGCGGCACGGGGGCTGTGCTGAAAACGGCCGGGCGCGTCGTGGAGGAAATGATCCTCCGTGAGCCGGCCGGGCTGAAAGCCGCCTTGGGCGAAAATCCAAAAACTGTTTATGGCGAGCAAAAGAAGCTGCCGAGCACGCGCATGGGCACGGCGGCGCTTTTGCGCCAGGCTTTCGCGGACGCGCAGACATATCAGGACAAATTGCGCCAGGGGCAGAAGGACGCGGAAAAACTGCCGGAGCGTGATCTGGGCATGGAGAATTTGCTGCTCGTGCTGGAAAAAAAGATGCCGCTGCGAGCGCACGCTCACCGCGCGGACGACATCATGACCGCAATCCGAATCGCACGAGAATTTGACTTTGACCTGGTCATCGAGCATTGCACGGACGGGCATAAAATAGCCGATATACTGGCGGAAGCCGGATATCCGGCGGTGGTGGGGCCCTCGCTTGTGAACCGCTGCAAGCCGGAAGTGAAGGACAAAACCTTTCGCACGCCGGGGGTGCTGGCGGCGGCGGGCGTCCGCGTCGCGCTGATGACTGATCACGGCGTGACGCCGGTGGAGCAGCTTCCGCTGTGCGCGGCGCTGGCCGTCAAAAACGGCATGGAGTATGAAAGCGCGCTGCGGGCCCTGACGATAGACGCGGCGCGGATTTTGGGCGTGGAAGACCGCATCGGGTCGCTGGAACCGGGCAAGGACGCCGACATCGTGGTCTGGCACGGCGAGCCGCTTTCCCTGACGGCGGAGGCGGTCCGAGTGTTTATCAATGGGCGCGATGTAAAAGATGAGTGAGCTGACGTTCCGCTGGCCGGAGGCGTCCGACACGGAGCGGGGCGGCGCGGCGCTCGGCGCTTGTTTGCGCGGAGGCGACGCCGTGCTGGTGTCCGGGGATCTCGGCGCCGGCAAAACGGTGTTTGTGCGGGGGGCGGGCGGGGCGCTCGGCGTGACGGCGCCGATCACGAGCCCGACTTTTACTTTGATTGAGGAATATGCGGCGCGCGGGCGGGCGCGCCTTGTCCACATGGATCTTTACCGGCTGGAGCGCGCGGAGGAGGCGGAAGTGATCGGGGTCTTTGATTTTTTCCGCCCGGACGCGATCGTATTTGTGGAATGGCCGGAGCTGATCGAGGCGGCGATGCCGCCCGAAGCCCTGCGCGTCGAGATAAAGGGGAGCGGGGCGACGGAACGGCGGGCCCGTTTTATTTTTGCGGAAGAATTCTGGGGAGAGCGGCTTCTGCCGCTGACCGTGCAATGAATATTCTGACGATTGACACAACCACCGCGGTGACGGCCCTGTCGCTGTGCACGGGCGCCCGGCTGACCGGAGAGAGTTTTCTCCATACGGAGCGGCCGCATTCGGAAAGGGTGCTGCCGCTGATTGAGCAATTGCTGGATTCCTGCGGCCTCCGCCCGGCCGATCTGGATCTGATCGGCGTGGCGCGCGGGCCCGGTTCTTTCACGGGCATCCGTATCGGGATCGCGACGGCGCAGGGGTTGGCGCAGGCACTCGGCATACCGGCGCTCGGCCTTTGTTCGCTGGACATTATGTCGTGGGCCGGTTGGGGGCGCCCGGAGGATATCGTGGTTTTGCTGGACGCCCGCAGAGACGAATGGTATATGGCGCGTTACCGCTGGGCGTCCGGGGAAGACGGCTGGCGGCGCGAGCCGCTGGAAGCGCCGCAAGCCGTGGCCGTGAGCGCTTTGGCCGCGCGGCTGGCCGCGCGGCCGGGCGATGTTATTCTGGCCGGCGACGGGGCGGAGCGGGCCGGCCGGGAACTGGCGGGAGTCCCGGGCGCGCGAGTGCGCGCGCTGCCGCCGGAGGCGGCGCTGGCCCGCGGAGCATATGCGGCGAGGGAAGCCCGGCGCTGTCTGGCGCAGGGCGCGCCGAGCGGTGAAGGAGCGGCGCTTTGGCAAGTGGAGCCCTATTACATCCGGCTGCCGGAGGCGGAAGTTCGCGCCCGCGCGCGGGCGGCCGGGGAAGCCGCGGGCGGGCGGGACGCGGGGGCTGAATAGTGGCGGGAATCAAGGTTCGCCCGATGCGGCTGGACGACGTGCCCCAGGTGGCCGCGATTGAAGCGGCGTCTTTTGTTTTGCCTTGGACGGCGGAATCTCTGGCGGCCGAAGTCAGCGACAACGCCCTCGCGCGGTATTTCTGCCTGGAAATGGACGGGCAGGTATGCGCCTATATGGGGGTGTGGCTCATTTTTGAGGAAGCGCATGTCACGAATGTCGCCGTCAGGGAGGATTGCCGCCGGCAGGGGTGGGGAGAATTTTTGTTCCGCCGCGTGATCGCGGAAATAATCCCGCTGGGCATATGCAAAATGACGCTCGAAGTGCGCGAGTCGAATGGCGCGGCCCGGGGCCTTTATCAAAAATTGGGATTTAAAGCGGAAGGCGTCCGACCGGGATACTATAACGACAACCGCGAGGACGCCATCATCATGTGGGCGGATTTGGCCCCGCAACCATAATCACGGCGTTATCACCTGAACGGGTGAGAAAAACAAGACGGCCTTAAAATAATCATTCCTTTCGGCAATTGCGCTGTTTTTGTTACATATTTATAATAGACCATATTAAAATATAAGGAGGCGACCGTATTATGAATAATTTTGCTCTTTTACTCTGCGGGTTTCTTGGCGCGGCGCTTATCCGGCTTCTGTGGAAAAACGCGCGCAAATGGCATCAGTGGCTGCTTTCCATCGGCTTATACGCCTGGCTTTGCGCCGGCATCTCCTTTGTTTATATCAACGCCGCCGGCTACCATCACAAAGCGGTCACGGTCGGCATCACCTTTTTCGGCCTGATCGCCGTGGTTTGGGGTTTCGTGCTGCTGCGGCTTTACGGCGGCAAAAAACCCGCCGGGCCGGAAGCGCCTGAAGCGCAGGAAGGGGGGAATGCGTAATGGAGCGCAGAGATTTTTTGAAATTGGGCGGAGCGGCCCTGGCTTCCGCCGGCATTATGGCCGTGACCGGCAAAACCATGCTGGCCACAAGCGATTTTTCCAGGGAATCAACCATGACTTCGACAAAGCCCGTTTACAGGCCGGACGGCTGGAAAGGCGCCAAAGTGCGCTATCTGGACTATCCGGGCGGGAGTTTTGACATCAATGCCCCCCGGCAGGCGGATCTCAACCAATGTTCCGCGCTCGGCACGAGCAAAATCACCGGAACAATCGAGCGCATCCGCGAAGCACAAAGCGGATTCAGCATTTTCGACACGGGCGGCTACGGCGACGTCGCCATGCTGCGGGCCGCGGCCGGGCCGCAATATTTTTCGCCGATGGGCAACGCGCTCACCTATTCGGTCAAACACTACGGCAAAGAGGAAATCGTGGACGGGGAACCGCGCCAGCGGATGCCGATTCCCGGCCCGGAAGACATGACCCGCCACATCAAGGACCTCGCTTTTTACCTCGGCGCGGACGACTGCGGCGTGGGCGTTTTGCCCCTGCAAGCCCTTTATACCCACCAGATGGCCACTTCGGAAGACGTGGCCAACGGCATGGCCATGACGGACGAAAAACCCGTGGGCAACACGCACCCCTATTGCATCACCATCCTGTACGACCAGGATTTCCGCACAGGCACGATGGCCTCCGACGGCTATGACGGCGGCACCTTCGGCGCCCGGCGCGCCTATTTCCTCGGCTCCACCATGTCGTGCATCATGGCGCGCTATATCCGCAACCTCGGCTACAGCGCCCGCTCGCACAACAACGAAAATTACCAGCTCTGCGTGCCGCCGGCGCTGATCGCCTCCGGCATGGGCGAGCTCTGCCGCGTGGGAGACTGCGTATTGCATCCGTATCTGGGCTTCAACTACAAAGCGGCTGTCATCACGACCGACATGCCTCTCATGCCGGACCGGCCCATTGATTTCGGCGTCCAGTCTTTTTGCCGCACCTGTAAAAAATGCGCGGAAAACTGCCCCAGCAAATCGATTTCGTTCGACGATGAACAGACTGAATACAACGGCTATTTGAAATATAAACTCGATTATAAATCTTGCACTATTTTCCGCCGCACCCAGCCGGAGGGTTATGGCTGCGGCCGCTGCGCCGTCGTCTGTCCCTGGTCGAGCAAGGAAGAAAGCTGGTTCCACAGCCTGGCTTCCTGGCTGAGCTCGATGAAATCCGACGCGGTGAACCGCGTTATCAAGCAGATGGATGATATCTGCGGTTACGGCACGGAATTCGCGCATGAGTACAAGTGGTGGATCGGATTCCCCGGAGAGGGTTAAAACGGTGGCCGCCATGAAAAAAATTCTCCCCGTCCTGGCGCTTGTCCTGCTCGCCGGCACCCTCCTGTTCAGCGGACAGGCGCATAAAATGAATCCGGCCGCCGTGGAGGGATATTACCGGGCTTTGCTGCCGGAAGCGGATTATTTCCGGCCTGTTTCCGATAAATTTGCCGCCGCGTATGACGCCGGCGGCCTCCTTCTGGGATACACGGGCCTCGGCAGCGCCGTGGGTTACGGAGGGCCGCTTCTTCTGGGCGTGACGGTGGCGCCGGATGGCGCGCTGCGGCCTCCGGTCATATTCGCTCACCGGGAAACGCCCTCCTATCTCCAAAAACTGACGGATGCCGGGTATTTTGACCAATACGCGCAAAAAAAAGCGGACGACGCGCTGGTTCTGCAATATGATCTCGACGGTGTCTCCGGCGCCACCCTTTCCTCGCGCGCCGTCGCCGCCGCCGTTCACGCCGCCGCGCGCCCCGCCGCCGCCGTCCTCGGCCTCACACCCCGAAAAGCTGAGGCGCCGCTTGTTTTCGGCGTTAAAGAAATAAGCGCCGCCGCGCTTTTTGCCCTCTCGCTTCTCGCCAGCCGCCTGAGAATAGCGGGCAAATTCCGTCTGCCCCTGCTCGTCCTGAGCGCCGCCCTTCTCGGTTTCTGGCTGAACCGTTCCCTCAGCCTCGCTCAATTCGGAAGCCTGGTCATGGGATTTTTCCCCGCCCCGGCCGGCAATCTGCTCTGGTACATCGTTCTGGCCGGAGCGCTCCTGCCCGCCGCCCTGCTGGGCAAAAACCTGTACTGTTTCTGGATTTGCCCGTTTTGCGCCATCCAGGAAGCCGCGCATCGGATCAGTCGCCTCAATCTGCCTTTCGCCCTGAATCCCCGGCATCTGCGTCTGCTCAAGCAGGGCGTGCTGTTTCTGGCCCTGTTTTTCGGCTTTCTGAGCCTGAACCCTTCGGCCGCGAGTTTTGAGCCCTTCGGCGTCATTTTCGGCCTCACGGGTTCGAATGCCGGCTGGTATCTGCTCTTTACCGTGCTGGTAGCCGGTTTCTTTTTTCACCGCTTCTGGTGTGTCGTTTTTTGTCCCGCCGGCACTCTGCTTGACCTGCTCGCCGGCTGGCGGCGGCAGCTGGCCCGGCTTTGGCGGCGGCAGACGAAAAAAACGCCGCCCTCACCCTCACCCTCACCTTCGCCTTCGCCTGCGGCGCAGACGGACAAAAAAACCGCGCTCCGGCCCGCGGTCATATTCTGGGCTTTTTTTGCCGGCGCCCTGGCCTGCATTGTCATGACTGTGCTGGAAAGGATATAACCGCCCGTCTCGATTGTGGTTATCGGGCGCGGACGCTTTCGGCCATCCTGACCAGTTCATCGACGGGGACGGCGCCGGACAGCATCATCGTGCTTTCCTCCGCCTGCCATATGATTATATGGTTGGTGCCGGGTTCCAGGGCCTCGAACAGCACCGCTTCCCGCCCGTTGATTTCTATAGTCCGCTGCTCCTTGTGATCTGTGTCCACGCTCACGGTCGGAGTTTGCGCGATGTACTGGGTCAGGCGGATGGGCGCGCCGGCGGTGTTTTCGTATTCGCTGTGGACGATTCCGGGCGCCAGGGTCTTTGTCTCCGCGGCGGCATAGCCCTCCGGCAAATAGGCGGGCGCAAGCAGAGCCGCAGGGAGCACGCCGCCTTCGTCCGGCACGACATGCACGCTGACAAAGCCTCGGCCCATTTCCGTGAAAAAATCGAACACTTTCAGCCGCGTCGCCTCGACGCTCATGACGCCGGCGCAGGTGAGGGTCAGGAAGATGAGCAATCCCGCCGCCAGCCTCGTCAAGCCCGTGCCGCCGCCGGAGGCGCGGCGCAGGGCTTTTTTTACGCGGCGCTCAAATTTTTTGGAGACGGGCGGCTCGCTCATTTCCGCCAGCCGGGCCTCCAGCGCGCTCATTTCCTCCTCCAGGCGCTCGCTCAGGGCGGCTGACAGCAGCGCGTCAAAAAAGGCTTCGTTGAGGGATTCGTGCAGGGTTTCGATTTTGCCGCTCATAGCCGCAGTTCTCCTTTCGCGATGTCCTGTTTCAGGCGTTTCCTGGCCCGGTGGATCCTTACGCGCACGTTTTCGGGGGTGAGGGAGAAGAATTCCGCTATCTCCCATTCTTTGAAACCATAATATATTTGCAATGCCAGAATGTCAATCATGTCGTCGTCGATATCCGCGAGATGCCGGCGGATGATGTCAAGCTGATCCTGGCGGATGACGATGTCTTCCGGATAATCAGCGCCGTCCGGCACGTCGTCCGCATATTCCAGCGGCCCGGCGTCATGTTTCCGGCTGCGCAGCATGTCGAGGCATATCCGCCGCGTCACCAGGAACAGGAAGGAGCGAATCCGCCCGGGGTCAATATCAGCCAGTTTGGGCATATGCCCGGTGATACGCACAAAAACCTGCTGCGCGGCGTCTTCGGCCAGCCCGCGGTCGCCCAGGATGGAGCAGGCCAGCTTCAGCATGGCGGCATGGTGCTCTTGGAACAGAGAATCAAGCAGACGCCTTTCGGAGGCAGACAGGCGTTTTTTGGGCATGGTTATGTTTTCCCCGCAATCAGATTTTTCGGCCATGAATAGGCCCGCTCGTTCAGTATACGACAAATTTCGTTTTTCGCAAAGCGCAGCGAAAAAATATTTTTGAAAATTTTTTTGAAAAACTGTAACATTTTGCCCCTGAGATGTGTTATACAGATGTGAGGCAAGGCCGGGCACCGGAGTTTGTCTGGCAAAAAAGGAGGGGTGCGGGGTTCTATGGGGCACTTTGTATGCGTGAAAGGAGGTGGTAAATAATGGCTGTGGGAAGACGGTTCAGGGCGCTGCTCGTGCTGACCGTGACATTCTGCGTTTTTTTGGTGAGCATGGCTTTTGGGGCGGAAATCAGCGCACCCGCAGAACCGCTTGATAACACGGAAGCGTTTCAGTATACGGAGGCGGTTGTGGCTGCTGTGTTCTTTTCCGGTTCCAATGCGCATCCGTATCTGGAAATCACGACGCTGGCGACGAAAAATGTGAGCAAAATAACCGCCAGCCTGTCGCTGTACTCGATAAGTCCGTCCGGCACCAGGACGAGAATCGGATACTGGCCCAGCGAAACTCAGTATTCGACTGAGTTTTTGTTCACGAAAAACGTGAGCGGCGCGGTGTCCGGGTATCAGTACGAGTTTTCCGGCACGGCAAAGGTATATGTCGGCTCGGCGTATGAGACGCTGAACATTTACGCTTCGGCACAAAAACCCTGACAATTGGGGTGCTTTGACTGAATTGAACGAGACTTTTCATGAACTCGGTTAATGCCAGTGACGAAAGTTTCGTTCAATTGAACGGGTGAAACACGCTATTCCTATTCCTATTTATTCAATGTTTGGAAAAACGGAATCTGGCGTGAATTATATTCAGAAAAAGGAGAATTTTATATGAAAATTAAAAAACTGGCCGCCGTTTTGTTTGCGGCTTTGCTCGTTCTCAGCTTCGGCGCTCCGGTCTACGCGGATCCGCCCGATCTGGCAAATTTGGGCAACTTTGTTGACATTGACCCCAGCGATTTTGCTGGCAGTAATGATTCAGGCATTGAGATTGACTTCGCTGAACACGTTGCCGGGATGGGAACCGTTGTTTTGCCGAGAACGCGCAATGTTATAACATCAGTAGCTGATGGATATACAACCACTGGCGGTTCAATCTCTACAACAAATACCGAAGATTTTTACTGGTTGTTAGATGTTAATGAATCTCCCATTAATAGTGGCAATGAAGTGTTTGGCTGGAGACTGTCATCCTCGAATCCTGCTTTGGTCGCAGCCTTATGTGAACTGCAAAACGGCTCGCTCGGGCTGACTGGCGATATTGCCTACGCTGATGACGAAGGCGTAGTCACAGGACTTGAGGCGAACAAAATTTATGTGCTTTATGTAACTTCGCTTGACGGCTCTGCTGGCAGCTACTCACTATCCACTAACGCAGGGTCGCCTTTGGGCAGTTTATGGTATTATAGCGACGATATAAGCGATATTAAAACTATGTATAATGGATCTTTATATAAAAATGGAGTATCTTTTAACATCATTGCATCGGCACAAAACTCCGGCTGGTATCGAAATGATGAATACCCTGTTGCCTATGGCTTCGAGCAGTACACGCAACAACTGGCCAACATCAAAGTACATCCAAACAATTATTTCAGAGTGAGTGCTGTAAACACATCAACCTACAGCCTCCCCAAGGGGGCAGTCATTTTTCAGCTTGAGGCTGTGTACACAGCACAAACACAAAACTGGAATAACGGGTCATCATTTATGTATTTCCATTCTTGGTATGAGAATATAAATGGCAATGTGCAGCATCCAATGAATTGGCGTGATATAGTCACAAACAGAATAACCCCCAGATTCTTTGATGCCACAGACGTTTGGTCAATTGGCGGCGACATGTATGATGTATATTCTTATTCCGAGACTCCAAGCGGACAAAGGGGGTGTGTCGGCTATGTCGTTTACGATTTAGCCAGTGAATCAATAGTTGACTTTTATAGTCCCTATAATGTATTCTATGCCACAGGGGCAGAGAGTTTTAATTACACTCCCTGAGTAAAAGTTTTGGGGAAATAGAACTTGCGCAAACTGCCGGAAGCAGCCAATATCCTTGGCTGCTTCCGGCAACCCTGCAACATAGAAAACGAGATGAGGATGTAATAATGTCAATTATTGTCAATAATTCGGTCAGCGCATGGGCTTCTGCCTGGGAAGCTGTTTTATTTGCAAAGAAAACAGCCTCCGAGGCGGCAAGCGAACTTACAGGGATTGAGCAGACTCCCCCTCCCTCTCCCTCCGCCACGGACGCAGAGCCTCTTTCCGAGGAAGAAGCCGAACGGATGGCGCAAATCCTCTCAGAATATCAATATTTTTTTGGCCCCAGAGCGCACCGCGATGCTGTTACCGGCTTGTGGACAATTGAGCCGTTTCCAACCATTGTGTGGGAGAGCGACGCTGACAGCGCTTTTGAACGCAGATGGCTTAAATACGCCAACAATTACATTGAGCAATACGGGCGGGCAGGCATGGACAGGGAAGAATACCGGGCATACTTGCAGGAAAACGGTCTGGGATTCAGCGCGGAAGAATACTGGCTGGGAGAAAACATGCTCCTTTATCTCAGAACCATGCCCAAGATCTCGCCGCAAAATCTTTCGCGGGAATATATTATTGAATCTCCGCTTGCCAACGTCAGTGAGAGCATGCACGATCTGGCCTCACAGTACGCATATGACCGTTCTCAGTTCATGGCTCATTACGAAGGCGAGGAATTGGAGGCGCATCTGCAAAGGCTGGATAAATATTTCGCGCTGAAAGCCGAGCACCTTGCTGCTTCCAAAGCAAATAACTTTGCCGTCCACGCGGAAATTTACGGACTGGCTGATGAAGCCGGCGCGATAAAGGACAGCATACTTGCAATCACCCTCGAATTAGCCGGCCGGTACGCGGACTTCACCGGGCAAAACCCGGATTATGCCGGAATCTCCGGCACGGAAGACGCCTGGCTGAAAGACGACAAAGAATTCATGACATACCAGCTGCGTCAGGCATTCGCCGCGCAAAGCCCGGAGACAGGCGCGGCGGCGGGCGGCAACACGGGGGATTCAGATGCCGTATTATATTCCGAGGCGGAATTAACGTATCTGGGACGTTTTCTGGCAGAACTGGACAGGGAAATGCAGGGTGCCGTAATTGCGGACAGCAGCGAGGCAGGCTTTACCTGGGGGCTGGCGGCCCTGAAAGCCGAGGCCGTAATGCGGCAGGCCGGCGTCAGTGATAACCTCAGGCCGCTTCTGGAACGCGCGGCGGCTGAGTTTGGCGCTGCGTACATGGACGCGATAGACGAATTCAACCGGCGAAACAGCGAGAAAACATTTTGGAATGGCATCAGGCTGGCCTCTTTCCAGCCGCTGGACAGGGCAAAAATCATGGCCGTCTGCCGGGCGATGATGGACAAATTCGCCGCCTCGGGCGATTTTGCGCAGGCCATGCGCAGCGGCTCGGAGACTTGGAAGGCGATTTACTCTCCTTCGCCGTATTCTTCGCCGGCAAATAACGCCGGCTCGCGCCCGGCGGACGGCCCCACAGCCGGACAGCTGATTAATCTGCAATGGGATTATTTTATGCATTATTTGCAGACAGGCGAAAATATAATCCCTTATGGCTACGGGGCTTTGGACGCCTACTACCAGACAGCCATGACTTACGGCAAACAGCTGGACATCCGGATTTGAACACCGTCAGCGTAGCTACGTAAGACGTCCGCAAATAAGGAGATTGCGGGTCAAGCCCGCAATGACGAAATGATACTGGCTGCCTTTTCGCATGAATTTTTTAGGAGTTGCAATTAATTATGAAGAAAAACAGAACAGCGATTACATTGGCCATCGCAATGGAAATATTGCTGGTTATCGGGTTTGCCGCCGTTTTTCTGGCCGGAAGCGACAGTGTGGCCGAATGGGAATGGCATGAATTTTTCAGGCTGGCAGCCATAACGTATGATGAAGGCGGCAGCCCGACCGGCACGGCATGGTATCCGGTCTGGAGCCTCCAGCCCGTCCGCCCGGCCTTGCAAAACGAGCGGGATATTGGAAAATACGAAGCCTCTTCTCTTTACATGAACGACCAGTATTTGCGCGAGTATCTGGGGCGGCTGTCCATAGGGTTTATGCGGACGTTCGGCTACGAAGCGGCGGCCATGGGATATGACGTGCTGCTTCAAACTGAGGACTCCTTTGTCTACCGGCTGCGCGACGATAACGCCCATGCCTGGCAGGTGTGGGTGAGCCTGGCCGGCGCCAGACCGCGTGTCGCGGTTTATCCGGAGGATTCGCCATGAAAAAAGTGATAATAATTTTGCTGGCCGCGCAATTTGCCGTCCTCCTGTGCCTGGCGGCACCGCTCATATCCCGCGGCATTCTGACTCCGGCTCCGGCGGCGGCATGGGAGTGGGTGTGGATTGATGAAACAGGCAACGTTCCGCACTTGGCAGGCAATGACGCGGCGCTGAACGAGAAGTTCAACGCGATGGTGCCGGAGCGGCAAAAGGAACTGGCGGCGTCTCATCCAGGCGACGCGGTCGATTTTTTCTATGACATTATCAGGGACGACCGCGAATTCATCATTATGGAAATGACCGCGCGCGTGATTGACGCCGATACTCTGCAGGTCAAACAGTTTATTGCCGATGAATTCTGGATCCGGCCGGGCGAAGGCCTGGTTGCGCACACTGAATCAAATGAGTTTCTGAAATGGGCCGGGGAGATGTGAGATTGAATTTATTTTATTTTATTTATTTTTTTGCAGTAGAATCAAATTTGTACTGCTGCTATGCTTGGCGGCCGCTGTTTGCTTCGGTTGCGCGGGGACTGACACCCCCGCGCGTCCGGAGATCGGAAACGAAGCGGATATCATTGCTTCCTTGCCGGACGAGCCGATTCCCGGTTTGGAGGACATGGGGACGGAAATCATTCGCATTGCTGCCATAAATGACCAGCTCGTCTTTGATAGCGGCGAATTTTTTATTTTGCGTGAATACGAAGGGCTGTTATTATGCTACAAATACCCGCAATTTTTCACGTTAAACCCGCTCAACGGCGAAACAGCAGAACTTGTTAATCTGCAGCCGGGAGTGACGCTTGATTTTGTTGACTGCCGGGACGGCTTGCTGGTCTGGTCGGAGCACGATGCCGCCGCTTGGAGGGTCTGGCTTTTTGATCCGGCGGCCGGAACCACAGTCTTAGTGGATGAAGACAGCCATAAAGACGAAGTTTATATCAATTTTCCCTCTGTAGCCATAGGCGGCTCCAAAATATTTTATGGGAGCCGCGTCGACCCGGATAATCGGGGGGAAAACCGTTCGGCGATAATGATGTATGACATGCAGACGAAAGTAAAAAAAATGATCGCCCTAAGCGATTACAGCAGGCCTTTTTCCGGATTCGGGGGCATAGCGGCCAGCGATAAATATGCTGTCTGGCACACTGCTTATTATGATTATCCGAATTCCGTTCAGCATGACATACTGACATTTTATGACATTGATAAAGAAGAAACCATGCCCCCATACGGGCTTCGCGGATTGGAACCCGTCATGGCCGGGGACACGCTTATATACCAGCAAAGAAAAGGCTATGAACTTATAGTGTCCGATATTGTGATGTTTGATATCGGAGCTTCGCACGGCAGGCATATCACTGAGGGCATGCGCAGGGAATGTTACCATATAACCGGCAACGGGCGTTTTGTCTCTTGGCTGGAGAACTCTGACCGGCCTTTGACGGTCTACGACATGCCAAACAACAAGTACTATGTTTTTGACAATGAAGACGCTATGACGGCAGCAATCCTGGGAGATTGGCTCATCTGGAGCACAAGGGACAGGACTGACAGCAAGGAGATGAAATGCCTGTTGCTTTCTGACCTCGAAGGGTTGATCTGACAGCCCCCGCCCCAGGGTCGAGCGGGAATGGGTGTGGATGAATTGAAATGAAAGGATGGACAAAACCTTGGCAGAGCATAAGTTGATTAAAAAACTGATAAACTACAGGCTTCCGAATTGGGCCGCCGCAGCCTCGCTGGTCGCTGCCGCCGTCATTGCGGCATTGCTGGTGCTGAACAGAGGCAATTATTACGAGGAAGTATATTACGGCGACGAGCATTACCTTGACTCGGAGATCATATTTTATCATCACTGGCAAATACGCGACGGCCTGGACTCTGACAATTCCGAAATTGAAATATCGGGCGATGTTTCAAAGTCCGCAGGTATCAGCTGGAGCGGCGAAAAATGCAATTTCAGCATTTTGAGCGAAGATGATTTGCCCCCGGAGGCGGAAATCAGCATGGAATTCCGTTTTGCCGACGGCGGTTCCATGCATGTCAACAAGAAAATAGCCGATTATACGGAGCTTGAACCCTGCACCGCGTACACAGTCAGCCCGACGCCGCCGCAAATCAGCCTTGGCCGGATCCATATATCGCCTTACTCCATAGTTATTGACATGCGCGCCGCCGGCGACCCGCGGGAGATGCAGTGGGAACTGGAAATGAGTGACGGGAGCAAAATGCCGCTCGACAAGGGCTCGTCACAATCTTTTTCCGAAAAAGAACAAGGTGTGTACGCGCTCGCGAGCGCTTTCTATGAGAAGATAAATCCGGATGAATGCCGCGCCCTCATCATTGACGGCGACAGATTTATACTGGCCGCCGCCGAATCGTGAGACTCTCATTTCATCATTGCGGGCTTAACCACAGAGACAAGCCGCATACTAACCGCAATCTCCCAGAGGCATAAAGCATAGGCGCAAATTGCTGAAATTGCCAGACCGCGTGTCGCGGTTTATCCGGAGGGTTCGCCACGACGTTATCAGGGACGACCGCGAATTCATCATTATGGAGGGGAGTAAGGAACAGCCATGAATCTGAAGCACATTGCAGTCAAAATGATTTTCTGGTCGGCGCTTTTGGCAGGCGCTTTCTCGCTGGCGGCTTGCGCGGACAATGGAGACATCGCCTATGAGACCAAGATATATGGAGATGAACACCATATAATAATTGAAGTGAAATTTTTTGAAGATTCTGTTCTTATTAGCAATATCAAAGGCGCCGAAGCCGAATGTTCGCAATCGGAGGGAACGGGTGTATCAGGAACAGCTGACGGGGGGCTTTTAGTCGTGGATCTGGACAGCAGAAAAGGTTTTGCCGGCCCGGTGGAGGTGTTCATCCGCAATGTGCGCGCGCCTGACATGCGCACCGGCGGCGAGCGGGTCATCCTGAGACGCGCTGCCATAACGATCCCCGCGGAGTCCCTAGAAAAATGCCAAGCCTATGAGGTGGTTGCCGGGCCTGCCCCGGGCGAAATCCAAGACGCTTCTTTGTCCATTAAGGGCCTCGTCCATATCGGGCCGTATTCCGCTGTGGTGTCCGGCACGGGCCGGGAGGAAATCAAGCTGGAAGCAACGCCGCTTGAACTCGTTTCTCCGGCTGGCGTTATCATTGCGCTGGATAGCTCGGGAGGAATTGCCGCAAACGGAATCACGGGCGATGAGAGTTACCGCGACCGGGCGTGGTACTGGAGAACCGGGATTGACCCTGCTGATGTGGTGGCGATCATAGTAAACGGTGCGAGGTATCAACTGGAAAAAACGGAGTATGCGCCGGTGCGACTCTTAACCATGTTACTGTTCAGACCCCGTCATTGCGAGCGCAGCACAAGAAGCACGACCGCGCGTAGCGGTGAAGGGAGTGCGACTTGCCGCACCAACAGGGAGCGTTGGAAGAAACTGATAAGTGCTGACCAGACCGACGCGACCATGTTGGAAGGTAGCAATCCAGTCCAGTCACAGTTCCTTATCATGCAATACAAAGCGATTGCTGCTTCGTCGCTCCGCTCCTCGCAATGACGGGAAAAAAGTCGAGCTTGCTGGATTGCGTCCTCGTTGCAACATCACTGCCTGACGCAAGTTCATGCCTCGTTGCAGCATGGTCGCCATGCTCCAGCAAGCACTCATCAGTTTCTTGCATGGCTCCCTGCTGCTGCCGATACTCGCGCTCCCTGTATCACTTCGTGCGGTCGCGCTCGTATCATCAATTTTTCTTCAGGCAGTGTGTTGCTGCCGATACTCGCGAAGCGTAACAACATCGCCGTCCCGCTCTGG
>JAISQG010000281.1 GCA_031274335.1 Gracilibacteraceae bacterium | reverse complement strand
GCCGCTCAAGCTTTCGGAGCATCAGAAAAACCTGCTGCGGGAGTTCGGCGAACTGCCGAACGGCGGGCCGCCCGTACGTGAGTCGGGAGGCAAAAAAGGTTTTTGGGCCAAATTAAAAGAAACCATACAAGATAACTGAGGAATTGTCCGGACAATTCCTGATTGATTTACGGGAGTTTCCTTCATGGATAAAAATTTATTGTTGCGCGGACTGGGCTTGCGAAGCATAAAAACAGCTCTGTCCGTTTTCTTATGTATCCCTGTTTTGCTCCTGATGGGGATTGAGCAGCCCTTTTTCGCCTGCATCGCCGCTGTCGTGGCCACGCAAACCACCGTGCAGCAATCGTTTGCTATCGGCTTGGAGCGTATCGTGGGCACTATCGCCGGCGCGGCCTGGGCGCTGATTTTTACTTTGCTGGCGCCACCGCCGCTTAACCCGGTCGATCTGACGCCGCTGCAGATGCTTTTCACCGGCTTTGGTGTCACACTCGTTATTTACAGCACCAATGTCCTGCAAATGCCCAACGCCGGCAGCATCGGCTCCATCGTCTTCATCGGCATCATGATCAACCTCCTGCCCGGGCAAACGCCCGTAGAGACCGCCGTCTTGCGCACTGCGGAAACGCTGCTCGGCGTGATCATTGCCATGCTGGTCAACTGGCTGGTTTTTCCGTATAAACAGCCGGCTCCGGAAAAGGACGCGCCTTCTCCAGACGCCGACCAGCCGCCCAAAAGCGGAGAAACGCCCGACGGGACAAAATAATTCAGAGTATGTCAATAATCAAAGCCGTGCTCTCGGCGCGGCCGCTCCAGCCCTGCCAGCGGGCACCGCTCATGGCGCGCCACAGCGTGAGGATTTCCGGCGTGATTTCCTCTCCGGCCATGACAAGCGGTATGCCGGGCGGGTAAACCGAAACGGTTTCCCCCGCGATCAGCCCGGCGGCAGCGGCGAGAGGAACGGAACGCTTAGGCGCAAACCACGCTTCCCTCGGCGTCAGGCGCAAAGGCGGCAACGGCGGCGCGCCCGCCGGGAACGACCGATCCCCCTCATCGCCGCGCGGCAGATTTCCGTGTTTGACCTGGAGGACAAGATTTTCCAAGGCACGGCGCAATCGGCGCACATCCGCTGCCGTGCTACCTACGCCCAGCAAAAACAGGATGTTTTCCCCGTCCCACAGCTCCGGCTCCACGCCTCCTTCCGTCCGCAGCCACTCAACCGCCGCCTCCGCGCCGGCCCTGAGCGGCCGCAGATTGACCAGAATTTTGCTCCAATCGACGTCGCTGACACCCCAAGCCCCGGCATCCGCCCGGTTCAGAATGCGCAAATCCCCGCCGAGCGCCGCGCGAAGCCTTTCGGCTTCTTCGCGCAGTTCAGGCCGTAGCCCCTCCCGCTCTGCCTGTTCCGCCGCCGCTTCCAAAGAAGCGAGCAGGAGATAGCTGGGGCTGGAGGTTTGCAGCATTTCCAGCGCCGGGGCCAAAGGAAGCCGCAAGCCCCTCCCCCGCGCGTGGAGCATAGCGCCCTGCGTCAGAGCTCCCAGCGTTTTATGCGCGGAATGCAGGACGGCATCCGCACCCTGCGCGAGCGGAGACGGCGGGAAAAGCGGCCCGAAAAAATGCGCGCCATGCGCCGCGTCCACAAAAAGCAAGGTGTCCGGAGCTGTTTCCGCGCGCGTGTCCGCAGGCGCGGCGATGTCCGTAACCGTGCCGTAATAGGACGGCGATGTCAGATGTATGGCCGCCAAACCCCGGAGATCCGGTTTTTCCGGCCAGGCCAGCCCGAGCGGCAGGCCGAAATCCGGATGCACGACGGCCGGGATATAAAGCGGTTTAAGCCCGGAAAGCACAAAGCCGGCGGCGGCCGACCGGTGCGCGCGCCGGTCAGTCAGCACCGGCCCGCCGCGTCCGCCGGCAGCGAGCGCCAGAAGCATGGCCTGATTGCCGCAGGTAGCCCCGTTGACAAGAAAATATGTTCGCTCCGCGCCGAAAACCGCGGCCGCGCGGCGCTCCGCCGCTAAAATCACGCCAGCGGGCGCGTGCAGCATATCCAGCTCCGGCAATTCGGTCAGATCATGCGCCGGAAATTCCACACCCGGCTGCATGTCCGGGCGGCCTTTATGCCCGGGAGTGTGAAAAGAGGTCAGGCCGCGGAGCGCGTAAGCGGCTAAATTTTCGCGCAAAGCCATCGGCCCCTCCTGCAGGCAACACGAAACCATGGCCATAGCGATTAAAGGCCGCTATGACAATGGCTTCATGCCGCATCGTCCAAAAGCATTACAGCGTGATCCGCGCTCCCAAAACCTGCAGGAACTGGTTCAGCCAAGCCGGGTGCCCTGGCCAAGCCGGCGATGTCACAAGATTGCCGTCTGTGTATGCCTGATCCACGGGAATTTCCACATAGCGGCCCCCCGCCGCCGTAACTTCCGGGCCCACGGCGGGATAAGCGGTCAAACTGCGGCCTTTGATCACATCGGCCGCCACAAGGATTTGCGGGCCGTGGCAAACAGCCGCCACCGGTTTGTTTTGCGCGAAGAAATATTTCACGATTTCCAGCACGCCTTTGTCCAGGCGAAGGTATTCCGGAGCCCGGCCGCCCGGAATGACCAGCCCCACGTAATCCTCCGGTTTGACGCCGGCAAAATCCGCGGTCAGCGCGAAATTATGCCCCCGTTTTTCCGAATAAGTCTGCTCACCTTCGAAGTCATGTATGGCCGTGCGCACTGTTTCGCCCGCTTTTTTGCCGGGGCAGACGGCGTCCACCTCATATCCGACCGCCAAAAGAGTCTGAAAAGGAACCATCGTTTCATAATCTTCGGTAAAGTCCCCCGCTAAAAGCAAAATCTTTTTCACCATAATTATTCTCCTTTCCTGAGAACGGTGTGTTAGCCGGTTTTTCACGATTCAGGCCCGACCTGGAATAATTATAGCTCACACGGCGTGAGATTGCAATCACCCCCGCCAAAAAAACGCTTCTCAGGCAGGGCAAAATCCTGAAAGCTATGCGGGAGAGAATTGAAGAACTCGGCTCTGCGTAAATCGAGGGACGCAGCAGAGTGTTTTTATCGCGCGATTCGGAATAATCGGATAGATTGACCGCCTCAAGTCAAATCGCTGAATTTCGCGCCTGTTACCTCAGCCAAGTCCTGCGGCGCAAGCTCAACCTGCAAACCGACGCGCCCCGCGCTGACGCATATCGTATCGCAGAGCAACGCCGTTTCGTCGATGAATGTCGGGAACTG
>JAISQG010000164.1 GCA_031274335.1 Gracilibacteraceae bacterium | reverse complement strand
TAAGCATTTGAATTTTAGAATTTCATTATTGAAAGAAAAGCATGACGAAAATTCGGGTGTAAACACGTTAACTATAACGACAATGGTAACATACAACAATATATTCGGGCGGCTGTATTTTTTACTGATAAAACCTTTTCACAAAATTATTGTTCCCATAGCATTAAAAGCAATGATTAATGATTTGGAGAAAAACATGGAATCACGGCGGAGCCGGTTACAGAACTCCTGAGACGGATGATTGCCAGCGCACATTGTCCGCGCCTAAAAGAGCGCCCAGCTCAGCTTCCAGCGCGGCGGCGCGGCGCACGGCCAGTCCGCCGTTCAAAGCATAGGCTTTCCTGCTTTTTTCGCAATACAGCATGACGGGGATGTTGCCGGGATAAGCGGAGAGAACCGCCGCAATGCGCTCCTGCCGCCCGGTTTCCATTTCGGCCGGGGACACGCAGCCCCGGACGCGCAAATACAGCTTCCCCGCTCCGCCTTCCTGCTCAGGCGGGGATGGGCCGGCGGCGGCCGGTGGTTCGAGCGGCTTGATATGTTCGGCGAACAATTTTTTTTCTTCCTCGTTCGTATAGTAACGCCCGTTCACCAGCACTATGGAATCGTTCGGCGGTATGGCCGCCAATTGCGCGTAAACACGCGGGAAAACGAGCACCTCAATTTCGCCTGTCATATCCTCCAAGGTAAAGGTCGCCATCATTTCGCCCCGCTTCGTTATGTTTTGCCGACTGCGCGTCACTATGCCGCCCAGAGCCACCTTTTCCTCGTCCTCCTTCGCCAGGCAGGCGGCAATCGTGCAAGCGGTCTGCTTTTGCAGGATTTGTTCGGCGGAAAGCGGGTGCGCCGATAAGTAAAGGCCGATATACTCTTTTTCCAGTTTAAGGATGTCGTCAGGCGGAATCTCCGGCATGTCGGGCAGCGTGATCTCCTCTGTCTGCTCCTCCGGCAATATGTCAAAAAAGGACATTTGCCCGGACTGCAGATCCTGCTGCCTTCGCTGGGCCTGCCCCAGAGCGCCGTCCAGCGCGGCCAGGGCCTGAGCGCGGTTAGCGAAAGAGAGGAAGGCGCCGGCCTTGATCAGGCTTTCCAGGACGCGCTTGTTCAGGACGCGCTGGTCGAGGCGGGTGATCACATCATAAAAAGAAGCAAACGGCTTCCTGTCCCGCTCGGCCAAAATCAGATCCACCACCTGTCCGCCGACGTTGCGTATCGCTTCAAGGCCAAAGCGGATGCTCGCGCCTTCAATCGTGAAATCCCGCCCGCTCCGCCCCACGTCGGGCGGCAAAATGTCAATCCCTTTGGCTCGCGCCTCCATGAGATATTGAGCCACTTTATCCGTCGAACCCATGACGGAGCTCAAAAGCGAAGCCGTGAACTCCAGCGGGTAATTGGCCTTCAGATATGCCGTCTGGTAGGATAGATACGCGTAAGCCGTGGCGTGGCCTTTGTTGAAACCGTAATTGGCAAATTTTTCCATCAAATCGAAAATATCCGTGGCCTCTTTGAGGGAGAGGCCGAGCTTGAGAGCGCCGGGCGCCAATTCCCTGCCGTCTTTGTCCGTCAGCCCGTAAATAAAATTCTGCCGCTCCTTCTCCATGACATCTACTTTTTTCTTGCCCATAGCCCGACGCAGCAAATCGGCGCGGCCGAGAGAATACCCGCCGAGAACGCGGGCTATTTCCATGACCTGCTCCTGATAAACAATGATGCCGTAAGTGCCGGCCAGAATCGGGGTCAGCGCGGGGTGCAGATTTTTCACGGGAGCGCCGTGTTTGCGCCGGATGTACTCCGGAATCTGCTCCATCGGGCCGGGCCGGTACAGGGCGATGACGGCGATGATATCGTCAAACTCCGTCGGCTTCAGATCACGCAGAACATTGCGGATTCCGTCGCTTTCCAGCTGAAACACGCCCGAGGTGTCTCCTTCCGCCAGCAGCCGGAATGTCGCCATGTCGTCCAGGGGGAGTTTCGCGATGTCGATGCTGATGCCGCGATGCTCTTGGATAATGGCGATGGCTTTCGTGATGATCGTCAGATTGCGCAAGCCGAGAAAATCCATTTTCAAAAGGCCGAGATCTTCCACCGTGTTCATCGGGAACTGCGTCATCGGCACGCCGTCGCCGGAGCGCTGCAGCGGCAGAAAATCCGTCAGCGGCGCCGGCGCGATCACTACTCCGGCCGCGTGAATGGAGGCGTGGCGGGGCATGCCTTCCAGCGGGAGGGATATGTCGTAAAGGCGGCGCAATTCCTCATCCTCGTCCAAAAGGCGTTTCAGTTCCGGCGAATGGCGCAGGGCATCCTCAAGTTTGACGGCGGCCTGCCCGGGGCCGATGCGGAACGGCACGGCTTTGGCCGCTTTGTCCACGCGCGCCAGCGGCAGGTCCAGCACGCGGCCGACGTCGCGCAACACGGCTTTGGCTCCCATCGTGCCGAAAGTGATTATTTGGCACACGCGGTCCTCGCCGTATTTTTCCCGCACATAATTGATGACTTTTTCCCGGCCTTCCGGGTCGAAGTCGATGTCTATGTCCGGCATAGAAATGCGCTCCGGGTTGAGGAAGCGCTCAAAGAGCAGGTCAAAGCGTAAAGGGTCAATGGTCGTTATTTCCAGCAAATAGGCCACCATGCTCGCCGCCGCCGACCCGCGCCCGGGGCCCACCGTCACGCCCTGTTCTCGCGCGAAACGGCAAAAATCGGCTACAATCAGGAAGTAGCCGGAAAAACCCATGTCGCGGATCACGCCCAGCTCGTATTCCAGGCGTTCCTGTTCCGTCGCCCCGCCGGCGGGATAAAAGCGCGGAAAAGCGTCGCGGCAGGTTTTCGTCAGCCAGGCGTCATGCGTGAAGCCGTCCGGCGCGGCAAAATGCGGCAAATGATAGGCGCCGAAGGTGAATTCAACCTGGCAGCGCGCGGCTATTTCCTCTGTGATGTCGAGCGCGCGCGGCGTTCGCCCGAACATTTTTTCCATCTCTTCCCGGCTCTTGAGGTAAAACTCTTGGCTGCTGAAATTCAGGCGGGAAGGGTCGGACAGGGTTTTGTTCATCTGAATGCACATGAGGACATCCTGGGTGAAAGCGTCATCGCGGTTCACATAATGCAAATCGTTCGTCGCGACGAGAGGGATGCCGGTGCGCGAGCTCAAATCGCGCAGGCCGGCGTTGACGCGGAGCTGCTCCTCCAAGCCGTGATCCTGCATTTCGAGGTAAAAATGATCCGGGCCGAAAATATCCAGATATTCCCTCGCTGCTCGTTCCGCGCCCGCGGCGTCGCCGGCGGCCAGGAGTTCCGCCACTTCGCCCGCCAGACAGGCGCTCAGGCAGATGATGCCGGCGCTGTGCTCGCGCAGGAGCGCTTTGTCCGCGCGCGGTTTATAGTAAAAGCCTTCGAGATGGGCCAGCGAGACGATGCGCACAATATTGCGGTAGCCTTCGTCTGTTTCGGCCAGCAAAATCAAATGGTAATTTTTGTCGTCGCGGCCGGGCGTCCGGTCGTGGCGGGAATACGGAGCGACGTATATTTCACAGCCGATGATCGGCTTGATGCCGTGCGCGAGGCAGGCGCGATAAAAATCGACCACGCCGTACATGACGCCGTGGTCGGTGATGGCCAGGGCGCTCATGCCAAGCTCCTTCGCCCGGCTCACGAGTTTATCGATGTCGGCGGCGCCGTCTAAGAGACTGTATTTCGTATGCACATGCAGATGGGCAAAACCGGGCATTTATCTGACCTCGATCGTTCGCGAGATTTGAAGCGGCTAACTCCTCGTGCTCATTATACCGCACGGTTCCCGGAAATACAACAGCTCGAGAGGCAGATTATAATGACTGTGGTTCGACACTCGACAAGGCAGGGGCAAGGGAAACACTGATTGATCAGTGCTTCATCTTAGTGTAAAATATTATTAGGGTATTCTCCGTGGGGTGAGGTCTGCACCTAATGCAGGACAATCCCTCAATAACGGCAAGTGGGCAGGGGACTGCCCTGAAATGTGAGAACAGCTTGGCGGAGGAACGCTGTAAAAAATTTTACACGCGGGCAAAGCGACTGGAACTGACCTATCCAGACAAACTGCTACTCGCGGACAGACGACCAGCGACAACTAGATGGCGCATAGGCATCTGCCGCACAACTGAATGTAAAGTACGACTACATCTAATCAGGCCGCAGAGACATTGCCTGTAGGCCTGTATAATGAGACGCCTGTTTGACCTATACTGGGGCAGCCCGCAAAAGTCTTGGGGGGCGGC
>JAISQG010000159.1 GCA_031274335.1 Gracilibacteraceae bacterium | reverse complement strand
TCAGCCGGGCCGCCGCCGCGGCCAAAGTGGCGCTTGTGCCGGGCAACGCTTTTCTGGTGCGGCAAAGCGACCCCTGCCGCTCTTTTCGCCTGAATTTTTCCACTCCGCCGGATGAGGAGATCGTCAAAGGCATCGGCATCCTCGCCCGGCTGCTGAACAAAAATGCTCGCCCTGGCGCTTGAGGGGGGCGGCGCGCGCGGCGCTTATCATTTGGGCGCGTACAAGGCTTTGCGCGAGTTCGGCCTGGAGTTTGACTGCGTGGCCGGCACTTCCATCGGCGCGGTGAACGGGGCTGTCATAGCGCAAGGCGACTGGGAATTGCTCTACGAGACCTGGTGGAACATCACGCCATCCCAGATTTTGGATATAGAGGACGAACGCTTCAGCGAATTACGCCATTTACATTTTTCCGGCGAAAACGCCCCTTACTTCATGCGGAAGCTCAAGGAAATCGTGCTGGGCGCCGGTCTCGACACCAGCGCGCTGAAAAAGATGCTGTATCATTTGGTTGATGAGGAAAAACTGCGGCGTTCCCCCGTCGGCTTCGGACTGGTAACTTTTTCCATTACAGACATGAAGCCGCTGGAGCTGTATATCGATGAAATCCCGGCGGGGCAGCTGGTCGATTACATCCTGGCCAGCGCCCATTTGCCGGCTTTCCGGCAGGAAAAACGCGATGGGAAATATTTTTTGGACGGCGGGGTTTATGACAATCTGCCGTTTCGCCTGCTGGAACGCCAGGGCTATCGCGACATTGTCGCCATCCGCACCGGGGCCATCGGCCGCGTGCGCGGCGCGAGCCGGGAAACCCGGGTTACATCGGTAGCCGCGGGGGAAAACCTGGGGATGATGATGGATTTTGATCAGGCGCAGACGCGTTACTCCATGCGCCTGGGTTATCACGACGCCTGGCGGGTTTTTCGCGCGGTGAGCGGCAAGCGTTACTATATCACTTTGCCGCCGGACGGCGACGAGTGGGCGCTTGATTTTTTTCTCCGTCTGCCGAAGTCCGCGGCGCTCAAAGCGGGCAAGGCGCTGGGCCTGAAAAACATGCCCTGGCGCAATATGCTGCTGGAAAAATTGCTGCCGCATATCGCCGCCGTGTTGGGGCTGAAAAAGAAAGAGGGCTACGCCGATTTGCTGCTGGCGATGCTCGAATTGCTGGCGGAGGATCTCCAAATCGAGCGCTTCCGCATTTACGCGGCGGACGAGTTTTTGCGGGCCATCGCCGCTGCCGCCCGGAACGCGCCGCCGCCGGATGCGGACGCCGGTTTGCCGCCGCTGATCAGGCAAAATGAAGTTCTGGCGCGGGCGGTCGGAGCGAAAGCGGCGCGCGAGCTTGTCTACGGTTTGTGCTGGGACGCGGTCCGCGTTCTCGCGGCCGATTGAGGATCGACGCAAACGCTTCGCTTATTGCGCAAAACAACACGACGCACTGTATGCGTCGTGATTGTGATGTCGTATGGTGGGCCCTATTGGACTCGAACCAATGACAGCCCGGTTATGAGCCGGGGGCTCTAACCAACTGAGCTAAGGGCCCGCGAAAAGACGCCTCGACGCCTCGGAGTGTATTATATCACTATTGCCGTCCATATTCAACAAAATTCGCCTGTTTTTTTGGTCAAAATTCGCGCGCACTGCCGTTCAGCGTTCCGCCGACCGGAACGCCGGCGGATTGGCCCGGCCGCCGTTGAAACACTCTCCTGTTTGTGGTACACTGGGATTAAAAGACAAGGCAAACAGGAGGCGGCGGCTATGGAGGAAAAGTATCAGTATGCGGCCTTTATCAGCTATCGGCATAAGGAGCCGGACAGCGCGGCGGCCAAAGCTCTGCACCGTCAATTAGAAACTTATAACATTCCCGGACATATAAGTCAAAAAGCCGGCCGGCGCAAAATCGGCAGGGTGTTCCGGGATCAAGATGAACTCCCGCTCATGCCTGACCTGGGCGAAGGAATCCGCCTGGCTCTGGAGCGGAGCGCCTGGCTGATTGTGATCTGTTCGCCCGATCTGCTCCTGTCCAAATGGTGCATGGCCGAAATAGACTATTTTATCGAACTCGGACGGCGCGAAAATATTTTAACCGTGCTGGTGTCCGGCGAGCCGGAGGAAAGTTTCCCACCGCAGCTGCGCTTTGTGGAATCCGCCGGCGGGCTGGCCGAGCGCGAACCTCTCGCGGCTGATGTCCGGGCCGGATCGATTTCCCGAATGCTCGCCCGGCTGAAAAACGAAAAATTGCGTCTGCTCGCCCCGATACTGGGCGTGGGCTACGATGATTTGCGCCGCCGGCAGCGGGAGCGTTTCTTTCGTTCCGCAGCCATAATCAGCGTCGTGACGGCGTTGCTCGCCCTGGGTGCCGGCGCTTACGTTTTCCGGCAAAACCTCCGCCTCGACGAACAGCGTCAGCTGGCGCAGGCGCAGCGGGACAAGGCGTTGATCAGCCAGTCGCTTTTTCTCGCCGATCTGTCCGCGCAGCAGCTGCAAAAAGGAGACCGGATGATGGCCATCCTGCTGGCTCTGGCCGGACTGCCGGAGGATTTGGCGGAGCCGAACCGACCGCTGGTGACGGAAGCCGAAGCCGCATTGCGTAATGCGGAAATCACTTCCGCCGGTGCCGGCTACTCACCCTTGTTCATCCTGCCCCATGATAATGCTCTAATGGATTTGTATGTCGTCGATCCGTATATAATCTCCGTGAGCACCGATTTCACCGCTTCGAAAAACTATGGGCATAATCCGGTCATTCGGGTCTGGGCCGCGGAGTCAGGGGAATTGCTGCTCGAGCATCATATCGACGACAGCGCGGAGCGTCTGGAAGATGTGCGCCTTCTCTCAGCCGGGCGCTTGCTGCTCCTCTTTGCTCAGCATGTCGAAACCTTCAGTTACCTGGAGGAAAATCCCCGCTTCGCGCGCTTCGATTTTCAGCATAAACCGCAATATAATTACGATATTTCACCGGCTAACAGCTCCGATTATTACATTTTCAGCGACGGCCTCAGCGAGACAGCCGAAGTCTGCGACTTCAGTTACAGAGGAAAAGCGGTCGCTCTGCTGCGGCGCAGCCGGCAGGAAGGATTAATAACTTTTGCCGCGCTGAACAGCCGCGGCGACATGGCTTTGACCGGATATGAAAAAGGATTTGGCGACAGCCCGGCGCCCCTCGCCCTGCTCTGGGACGCCCGCACGGGCGAACGCCTGCGGGAACTGGCGGTATATGATAACGTCAGCTACGCGGAATTCGCGCCCAATGACATGGCGGCGCTCACCATCGCCGGAGGGAAACTGCAATTGTGGCGCACAGCCGACGGCGCGCTCCTGCATGATATCGGCGCGGAAGCGGTTGTCTCTGAGCGAATCGGCGTCGCCAAGGCGGCTTTCAGCGCGGACAGCACAATGGTCGCCGCTTTGGGCCATGATTATCTCGTGCGCGTTTACGATGTCAACAGCGGCCGGCTGACAGCCACGCTGCAAAGCGGGGGACGGCGCGTGGAGGATTTTTGCTGGGGCCGCAGCGGAGAGTCAATTCTCTGCGTGAACGACGACAACGCCGCCCGCCTCTATGACGCGCTGACCGGCGCGGAGGAAGCGGTTTTGGCCGGCGACACGCCTATCCGCGCGGCCGGATTCGGTGACTGGCGCTGCCATATGATCCTGCTGCTGCGCAGCGACAACTCCGTTCAGCTGTGGCAGCCCGCGGACGAATCGCCCCTCGCCGCGTATAAAAGACTGCGCAGCGGCGATATCACCTGGGGGATGATCTGGAGCCCCGACGGACGCTATGTAGCTCAATGGGGTAACGGCGGCGCGGCGGTTTTCGAGGCGGCAAGCGGGCGTCTCCTGCAACAGATTCGCACCCATGATCCGCTAAACCTCACTGATTGCCCGAGCGCGGTGCATTGGAGCCGGGACAGCCGCCGCCTGATCACCGCCTCCCCCGGCGGAGTTGCCGTATGGGACGCCGCCGGAGGTGAGAGGCTTTTGCATCTGAGTGCCGCCGATCCGGCGCGGAACGGCAAAGAAGGCTTTCTGCCGGCCGAAGACGCGCAGGAAAACAGCGACGGCGCTTTGCTGGCGGCGGCTTACCAAGACGATGTGCTGATCTTCGACCGGGCCGGCGGCCGGCAGCGGCTCGTTCTGTCGCACGATACCGAGAGCGATGCGTCTGTCGGGGTGGCCAATCAGACGCTTTTCGCCTGGCACCCGGATGGCCGGCGCCTGGCCACGTATAAAACCACGGACCGCTTCATCTGCGTTTGGGACGCGGAAACAGGCGAAAAACTCCAGACCCTGGACGCGCACCCCGGAGGCTGCGGCGCGGCGGTTTATTCCCCGGACGGCCAAACGCTCGCCTCCGCGGGCGCCGACAAAGCCGTGCGTCTGTATGACGCGCAAAGCGGCGCGGAAACAGCCCGCCTGGATATAATGAAATCCGGCCAAAGTTTTTACGCCGCCACCGGGCTGGCCTTCAGCCCGGATAGCCGGCGGCTGGCTTTACAGGGGCAGGACAAAGAGGTCTGGATCTGGGATGGCCGGGAAAACAACGTCAGCCTGAAGCTGGCGATAAACGGGCAGGAGCATTTCGCCTGGAGTCCCGACGGCCGTTACCTGTCCGCGGGCACGGCAATTTATGACGCCGCGGACGGCAAAACAGTTATGTCCTTCACCGACACCCCGGCGTATTTCAGCCCGATCGCCTGGAACCCACAAGGCACGGCGCTGTTGACGGAAATGGATGCCGGCACATTGCGCATCTGGCCGTTTCAGCCTCTGGCAGACGTGATGGCTGACGCGCGGGCCAGGCTGGGAAACCGCGTACTGACCGCCGGGGAGCGCCAGAAATTTTATCTGTCAGAGTGACGCCGGATGGAAATCTCCTTTTATATCGCGATGTTAGCCTTCTTAGCAGATTCGTATGACATCACTGTTACGTTTTTTGGAATCGACAGTTGCCAGATATTAATGAAGCTTAACGAAAAACGCTCTTTGATCGCTCTGGCAAAAGTGTCATTTGCTTGTTTGGCAAATGCCATATCCAATCGTTTCACAACAAGGTAAAAATGGAAACTGACGGCAGACATATCTATGGCAAATTCTCTGTATTTTTCATCGCTGTTGCGTCCCGCCGCAAATGAGAAATACTTGTTCAGCGAGTCAAACATCTTGTCGCAGGTTTCCGCGAAATACTCCCGGCTGGTCTTTGATTTCGCTTCAAGCAAAACAAGCTCATTGTCCTGCTTCAGGATAAACTCAACCGTTTTGACGTACTGATCCCGGCTGCCGCCAAACCGATGACGCTCGATGATGTACACATCGCTTGCGTCAAAATCCCCGAACCGCATCTCAGATGCTGTATCGGCGTTTTCGACAAGCGCGATTCTGCCGTTTTGCAGATTCTCAATCTTCATCGTGTTCGGTAGCCCTCCTCAAATGCTCATTATAAAGCTCTACAGACTGGTCTATAATGGAGTTGTGCTCAAGCATAGTATATGACTGGCTTGACTTAAAGCGAATCGTGCCATTTTCTTTATACAATGAGAAGAATTCTATATCCGCATTGTGACCATCGCCGGTTTTGAGTTCAAACCACTTGCATAAAAAATCGCTGTGCGTAGCGAGGAAAATCTGTACGCCGTTGCGCGAGAGTTCAAGGAGAATGTCCACAAGCACGGGAACAAGCTCCGGATTCAGGCTGTTTTCCGGTTCGTCCCAAAAAAGGACGGAACCAGATTCAAGATGCCCGGTTCTGACAAGCAGTTCGAGATAGCCGAGCTTTTTAAAACCAGAAGCTTCATTGGCAAATGGAATTCGAGCGCCGTCAGACCGAACAGTATAGTATCGCCCTTCGCTTGGCGTCCATTCAACTTTGCCACCGATGGTTTTGGCAATATTACTGCTGATTGCTTCCTGCATTTCGGACTGTTTTTTGGTATTAACGTCCTGAGCGGTAATCAGCACATCGCGATAGATACGGCCGAAATCCGTATCCTTTTGTTCGGTGAATGTTAACAAACCCTTGGCGTGTTCAAGTATATCTTTTTCCGGGATGTAAATAGCACTGATGTCTAGACACCGCATATTCTGTTCGTCAGGCGGATGATAATCGCGAGAAGAAAGGTTAAAAAATATGGCAAACATATTATGCTTTGTTTCCTTTACAAAAGAACGGCCATTTACGTCACTATAGATTTCTGGCGATATATCGCTATTTACCCGTGAAAAATAAGACAAATAGGCATCTGCAATGGCGGAATAAGATGAAGTTTGCATCAATTTATTACCATATGGCTTTCCGCGAAATAAACAATAGCTGTGATAGATTACTTTTAGTAATGTTGTCTTACCCGTAGCGTTCCCGCCGATAAGCACGTTCACACCGGGGCAAAAGTCCACGGCGAAGTCACCCTTGAACACGAGGAAATCCTTAATCTCCACACGATTGATAGCCATTTATTTGCCCTCCTCCATACCGAATATATCCAACTGTTCGCCGCTGTCGCACTTCATATCTTATCCTGGGTGCGCGGGCTTCCAGCCCGCCTCGATAAGGCCGGGACCTAGTCTCTGGAATGCCAGCCTTTAAAGTGGGTTGCGTTTGCGGGCTGGAAGCCCGCGCACCCAGGCTCTATTGTCGGTTGAATAAGCCCGCGCACCCAGGCTCTATTGTCAGCTGAATAAGCCCGCGCACCCAGGCTCTATTGTCAGCTGAATAAGCCCGCGCCCAAATCCAGGCAATGACGGTATGCTCATGCCCGTGCTCCCCCGCCGGCATAGCCGGGCCGTCAAAATTCGTGCGCCGGCGCGCTTGCCTGAATTTCCGCCGCCGCCCGTAAAAAAGCCTCGTTTTCCGCCGGCGTGCCGGCGCTGACGCGCAAGCAGGGGCCGAGAACCGGCAAATTGCCAAAAACCCGCACGGCAAAGCCTCGCTCCCGGAGAGCCTCGCCCCACCGGGCCGCTTCCCGCGGCTGAAAAAGGACAAAATTGGCCCGCGTCGGCCAGACTTTGACTCCGGGCAGAGCTTTGAGCCCCAGATACAGCTTCTCCGTTTCCGCGGTCAGGACGGCAATCTGCTCTTCATAAACCGCGGAAAACTCCAGCGCCGCCAGGCCCGCTTTCTGCGAAAAAGCGTTCACGTTGAAAGTCGGGCGCACCCGGTCAAGCAAAGCCACCGCCTCGGCCCGGGCGCAGAGATAGCCGAGACGCAGCGCCGCCATGCCGAACGCTTTGGAAAAAGTTTTTAATATAAGCAAATTATGGTATTCGCGGATGTACGGCAGCATCGACGCCCCGGCGCCGGCAAACTCGCCGTAAGCCTCATCCACCATGACCAAGGCCTCGCTTTCCCGAAGCAGGCGCGTGATGTCCTCCGGCGGAAACAAAGCTCCCGTCGGATTGTTCGGGTTACAGGCGATGATGACGGAAACCGGGTTTTCCCGGCAAAGACGCAGCATATTGTCCAAATCCAGCGCCTGTCCCCCGGCGGCCAGCGGCACCTCCAGCAGCGGCGTATCCGTCACGGACGCCGCCACGCCGTACATGCTGAAAGTCGGCGTAGGGATGAGCAGCGCCTGGGCCGGGCCGCCGAAGGCCTGCAGCACCATTTGGATCAATTCGTCAGAACCGTTCCCCACGAGCACTTCCGCCCCGCTCAGGCCAAGCCGCGCCGCCAGCGCCTCACGCAAGGCGGCGGCCTTCCCGTCCGGGTACCGGTTGAATTCCACTCCGCCGGCAATTTTTTCCGCCACGCCCGCAGGCCAGGGAAAAGGGTTTTCGTTCGCGTCCAATCTGATCCCGCCCATCGTGGTTTCGGCGTCATAGGGGGTCAGCGCTCGCACATTCGGGCGCAAAAGCCTATTCAGCATCCGGTGCCTCCAGCCTCAGTCCGACGGCCCTGGCATGGGCCTCCAGCCCCTCGCTCCGCGCCAGCAGCATGATCTGCCGCCCGTCCGCCCGGAGAGCTTCGGCCGAATAATGGATCACGCTGATTTTTTTCATAAAGGCATCCACATCCAGCACGGAAAAAAAGCGCGCCGTCCCTCCCGTGGGTAAAATATGGTTCGGTCCGGCAAAATAGTCGCCGACCGGCTCAGGCGTGTGCCGGCCGAGAAAAACCGCTCCGGCGTGGCGCACCAAGCCTATCCAGCGGAAAGGTTCCGCCACGGCCAGCTCCAGGTGCTCCGGCGCAATGGCATTGGCCAATTCCAGGCCCTTGGGCAGCGACTCCGTCAAAATCAGGGCGCCGTGATCCTCCCAGGAACGGCGCGCAACATTATGGCGCGGCAATTCCGCGAGCTGGCGTTCCACTTCCGCCGCCACCGCTTCCAGCAAAGGGCGGCACGGCGAAATGCAAATCGCGGAAGAAAGCGCGTCATGCTCGGCCTGAGAAAGGAGATCGGCCGCCAGCAAAACCGGGTCGCCTGTTTCATCGGCCAGAATGAGGATTTCACTCGGCCCGGCCAGCATGTCGATATCCACGCGCCCGTACACCTGTTTTTTGGCCAGCGTCACATAAATATTGCCCGGCCCGGTTATTTTGTCCACCGGCGCGACGGAGGCCGTGCCGTAAGCCAGGGCGGCCACCGCCTGCGCCCCGCCGATTTTATATACTTCCGTCACGCCGCATTCCCCCGCCGCCGCCAGGACTTCGGGCCGGAGCGTTCCGTCCGGCTGCGGCGGAGAGACCATGACTATCCGCTCCACCCCGGCCACCGCCGCCGGCACGGCGTTCATCAGCACAGAGGACGGATAGGCCGCCGTCCCGCCCGGCACATAAAGACCCACGCTGTCGAGCGGCCGCATGACCTGGCCGAGCAAAGTTCCGCTCGGAGACGGCTCAAACCAGGACACGCGCTTCTGTTTCTCATGGTAACGGCGGATATTGCCCAGCGCGGCGCGCAGCGCCGCCAACCATTCCCGGTCCACCGCCGCGCGGGCCCGCGCCCATTCATCTTCTTGCACGCGCAGGCCGGTCTCCCGGAGATCGGCGCCGTCAAACCGCTCGGTCAAAGCGAACAAAGCCGCGTCCCCCTCGCGTTCCACCCGCCCGATAATGTCAGCGACCGTTTTGCTCAACGCGGCGTCGTCGCCGTAAGACCGAGCTTTCAGGGCGGCCGGATCCAAATCCGCGCCGGCCGTAATCTCTTTCATCCCTTTACCCTCCTCTTTTCTTTCACCCGATATCGTCTCTTAATACTTTCTGCGTCTCTTTTCTTCCCTCCGGATCAACATTAGTTTATCTCATGAATTATTCTGCCGGCAAGCTCCTCTAACCTTTGACATATGCTGATGGCTTTTTGTACGTCGTCAACAGTTGTTACAAATGAGTCCTTGTATCTGCTGTCAGTCTCCCATGAGTTAAAAGTGGATGCGTTAGTCCTTATTTCGTCGCAAATTTCCGATAACCCTGCCTGTTTGTCAAAATCTAATTTGTTGATTTGGGCTCTCAAATCATGATTTTTCACATATTGCTGTCCTTGCATTTGCACAAAGCCTTTTAAAAAAAACTCCATGGATTGCTGCAGGTTAAAACATGCAGAATCCACTAGGAACTCACACATTTTATCATCTGTTTTGGATTTTTTCCAGTTATTTATTGCATTTTCCAAGCACACAGAACCTTTTCCAAACAACTTACTCATTTAATAGATAAACCCCTCTCTTGATTTTTTCATATATGGGTTCATTCTGTATGGTGTCATCCAGCCATATGATGTCATAATTCCAATCAGATATAGCGCCGATTGATTCTGATACGGAATTTCTGTTTTTCACACTGTCTGTTTTTAACTCTATGGCTAGATCTATATCACTCTCATCATCGCATTTCATGGATACGGATGAGCCAAAAACAATAATTTGTTTGCAATTATCTATTACGTCATGACAATTTAATATATTTTTACATATCCCCTGCTTCAAGGGATGAATCCTGTTCATATTGTCAAAATTAGTGTCAACCACTACAGGGAAGATAAAAGTATGTTCGTCACAGTATTCATCCCATGTTTTAATGTATGTTCTATTCATGAATACCCTCCCCGGTTCCATCCTCCGGTTTCCAAACAATTAGCGCTCTTGCAGCGCAATTAATTTTACCACGAACTCAAAGCAAGAACAAGGGTATATTTGCCGGCAGTTCAGCCATGCTCTTTTTCTTCCCTCCAGACCTGCTCGACGGGCGGATAATATCCGCCCCTACAGTATGCCTTGCGAAATATGATTCACAAAACGGCGCATTTCATAACCATTTGTACAAAATCGGGCATTTGATGAAGCTCCTGCGCCTGGCATAATTATTCACCAATCATTTCTCGCCAATCAAAAATATCCTTCAAATCTATTTTTATGCCATTTAACGCATCTACTATTGAGTCTTTTTTATATACAGCGCCATTATAATTCTCAATTTTTAAATATACTGTAACTATCGGTTCTTTATCCAAAATATCAATTATCCATATTTCTTCTACGCCAGCATTTATATAGTGTATTAATTTTCTAGTCTTATCGTATCGCCCAGTAGAAGGCGACAAAATTTCTATTATTAGGCTAGGTCTTACAATGTTACAAGATTTGTCTAAATCATATAGATCCTTACAAACCACAAATAAATCTGGCTCATAGATATTTTCAGTATTTTCATTCAATTTTATTCCACATGGTGCATGATAAACATCGCCTCCGCTGCCCTTTAATTTATAGTGAAAATTAGCGGTAAGATTTGCAGATACTTTTTGATGCTTCCATGACGGCGCCGCCAACATAATTAATGCGCCATCGATAAGCTCCGCATTTTCATTATCACTTAAATTCAACCAATCTTCTTCTGTGTAAATTTTATTCTGTATAATATACATTTTTGTTTCATCCATTTCATCCCACTTTTTCACCGTTCACCTGCTCTCGCAGGCTGTCCGTCAGGCGACGGATGTCATCAAAGCGCATGCGGTATGTCACGCGGTTGGCGATGAGCCGCGTCGTCGCTTCAAAAATCGGCGCTATTTCCACGAGCTTGTTCTCCCGCAGCGTCGCCCCCGACGAGACTATGTCCACAATCATTTCCGCCAGCCCGACCTTCGGGGCCAGTTCAATGTTGCCGTGCAGCTTGATGGTGGTGACCTGCATGCCCTGCTCATTGAAAAAAAGCCGGGCCACACGGGGAAATTTGGTGGCGACGCGCATGCGGTTAAACCCCTTCAGATCATAAGTTCCGTCCGCCCGGCGCGGCGGCGCTGATTCCTCCGGAACCGCCACCATGAAGCGGCAGGCCCCGAATTTCAGGTCCAGCAGTTCCGCCACGTCGCGGTTTTGCTCCACGATGGTGTCCTTGCCGACAAAACCGGCGTCCGCCGCACCGTATTCAACATAAGTCGGGATATCCGTCGGCCGGCAGATGATGAGCCGCGTGCGCTGCGCGGGAAAGTCAAATGTCAGTCGGCGCGATTCCCGTGCCACATCAGCGCAGGGAACGCCAAACCCCTGCAGGAGTTCCAGCGAGCGCGGCAGCAGTTTGCCTTTGGGCAGGGCAATGGTCATTATTTCCTTCATTGTTAATTCCTTTCAGATATTCCCCATATAAACCCTGGTCAGGTGCCGGCGCGCGATGTCCGCCAAAGAGTGCAAAGTGCCGACCGGGGTCGGCGGAGTGTCCATCCGGCGGTACCGCGGAAAAAAACGCGAAATATGAAGCGGCATGTCTTTATCCATGCCGGCCAGCCAACAGGCCAGATCCTCCGCCTCCGCCGCGCCGTCGTTCCATCCCGGTATGACGAGCAGCGTGATTTCCACATGGCAAACCGCCGCCGCGAGCTCGACATTGCGGCGCACGACGGCGAGTTCCCCGCCGAGCTCCGCGTAACGCTCCGCCGTGAAAGCCTTGACGTCGATGTTCATGGCCTGTACCAGCGGCAAAAGAGCGCGCCACGCTTCCTCCTCCGCGTAGCCGTTCGTAACAAGCACGTTTTGCAAACCGCGCCCGGCGGCCAGCGCCGCCGTTTCCCGCACGAATTCATACTGCACCAGCGGCTCGTTGTAAGTGAAGGCCAGCCCGATATTCCCGTCCGGCGCGAGCGAAACGGCCAGGTCGACAAGCTCCTGCGGCGCGTA
>JAISQG010000149.1 GCA_031274335.1 Gracilibacteraceae bacterium | reverse complement strand
TCAATGTGCAGCACAGGGTATGCAGCCCACTCTTTCTCCGACTTTTCTATCGCCAGCCCTTGGAAGAGTTCTTTTTTTCCCTCAAAATAGGCTTTCAGCGTGGAAACCAGCAAGCTTTTGCCGAAACGGCGCGGACGGCTGAGGAAAAACTGCCTGCCCTCATGAGCCAGTTCATATGTCCATGCGGTTTTATCCACGTAAGCATAGCCGCCGGCGATAATATTTTCAAAAGTTTGCATGCCTATCGGCATTTTGCGCATGACAATCCCCCCTTGCATTTATTATATCCCCATCGCGGCGCGTTTGCAATGCTTTCCGGCTGGCGAACGAAAGGAGACGGTTTTTGCTTTTTGCCGTCTGGGGCGCCGTGAGGTCTTCTCATTCGAACGCTTTAACTGCCGGCGAAAATACATACTATAATTTCCTTAAATTACCAAAAAAGTTAGTGAAAATATATACACAACAGTGAAAATTTAAGTTGACAACTAAAGGTAATTGCTGTATATTCATGTCGATGGCTATATATTCATGTCGATGGCTGTATAACCATGTCGACGAATCGATGTGAATGTGCAAGCACTCTAAATCAAAGGGGGAAAAGCATTTGAACGAAAAAAGCAATTTTCTGATTCGACGGATTCATTCTTTGCTGGCTATCATTCCCGTGGGTCTCTTTCTCTGTGTCCACCTGTGTCTGAACAGCGCTTCATTGCTGGGCGGTGAAGACGGCTACACCTGGTATCTTAATGTCATCAAATTCATGAAAAGCGCGCCCTTGGTCTGGGCAGCGGAACTCATCATCATCGCCATCCCCATCCTGGTACACATGATTTACGGCCTCTGGATAGTCTACGTGGCCAAGAACAACGTACTCAACTACAGATACGGCAATAACTGGGCATTCTATTTGCAGAGGATCACCGCGCTTGTCGCGACGGCTTTCCTCGTGGTTCATGTCATCCTCCAGCGTTTTCTGGAGCACGAACCGGGGGCAGTGCTGGAATCGCTGGCATTGACCCTGCAAAACCCGCTATATTTTATCCTGTATGCGATCGGCTTCCTCGCGGTGGCCTGGCATTTTACAAACGGCCTTTTCACTTTTCTCATATCCTGGGGAGTTACCGTCGGCGATCATTCTCAGAAGGTCTGCCGGGTAATATCTCTGGGATTATTCGTTGTTTTTGCCTGCTGGGGGATCGCGATTTTATCGGTGATCGGCGGGTTCATCCCCGGTTTTGGATTCGAGAACATCTGATTCAAGGCCTGGATTAAGCGCCGCGCGCGTTGCTAAATCGAATTTAGGAGGGACGAAGTAATTTGAGTAAACAAAAAATAATTGTTGTCGGCGGTGGTCTGGCCGGCTTGATGGCGACCATGAAAATAGCGGAAAAGGGCGTGCCGGTGGATTTGCTGTCACTGGTTCCGGTGAAGCGCTCGCACTCCGTTTGCGCCCAGGGCGGCATTAACGCCGCGCTGAATACCAAAGGCGAAAACGACTCCACTGACGAGCATTTTGACGATACGGTCTACGGCGGGGACTTCCTCGCCAATCAGCCGCCGGTGAAAAGGATGTGCGAAGCCGCTCCGGGCATCATCTACACGATGGACCGCATGGGAGTCATGTTTACCCGCACAGCCGAAGGTCTGCTTGATTTGCGGAATTTCGGCGGCCAGAAAAACAAGCGCACCGCTTTCGCCGGTGCCACGACCGGCGCTCAGCTGGAGTATTGCTGCGACGAGCAGGTGCGCAAGCACGAAGCCGCCGGCATAGTCACGAAGTATGAAGGTTGGGAGTTCCTGTCCGCGGTCATCGATGAAAAGGGTGTCTGCCGCGGCTGTATCGCCCAAAACCTGGTGACACTGGAAATCCGCGTGTTTAAGGGCGACGCCGTTATCCTCGCCACGGGCGGCGGCGGTATGATTTATGCCAAGAGCACCACCTCCACCATCTGTACCGGCAGCGCCGCCGGAAGCATTTTCCAGCAAGGGGCGTATCTGGCCAATATGGAGTTTATCCAGATTCATCCCACCGCCATGCTCGGAGACGACAAGACCAGGCTCATGTCCGAATCGGCCCGGGGCGACGGTGGCAGGATCTGGACTTATAAAGACGGCAAGCCCTGGTATTTCCTTGAAGAAATGTACCCGGCTTACGGCAACCTCGTGCCTAGGGATATCGCTTCCAGAGCCATCCACAAAGTATGTGTGGACATGGGACTCGGCATTGACGGTCAGAATCAGGTTTATCTGGATCTGTCCCATCTGCCGTCCGAATTCCTTGACCGGCGGTTGGGCGGCATCATGGAAATCTATGAGAAATTCCACGGCGACAACCCGCGCAAAGTGCCCATGAAGATTTTCCCCGGCATCCACTATTTCATGGGCGGCATCCATGTGAGCGATGAGCACATGACAAACATCCCCGGATTGTTCGCCTGCGGCGAATGTGACTATATGTATCACGGCGCCAACCGGCTCGGAGCGAATTCCCTGCTGTCCGCGCTTTATAGCGGCACGGTCTGCGGCCCCGCCGCCCTGAAATATATCAAGGGACTGGATCGTTTGTCCGAAGAAGTCGAAGACAAACATTTCGCCCAGGAATTGAAGAAACAAGCGGCCTATAACGAAAGCATCACGAAAATGAGCGGCACGGAGAATCCTTACCAGCTGCATCAGGATTTGGGCGATCATATGCGCGCCAATGTGGGCGTCGTCCGCAACAACAAGGACCTGGCCGCCAATGACCAATTTCTCAGGGAAATCAAAGAGCGCTGGACGAAAATCAACATGGTGGATGGCCACAACTACAGCAATCAGACCATCCTTTTCACGCGGGAACTGAAGAATATGATCGAGGTGGCCCACGCGATTACCATAGGCGCCCTGCAGCGCAACGAAAGCCGCGGCAGCCATTACAAACCGGAATTCCCGGATCGCGACGACGAACAGTTCCTCAAGACTTCCAAATCCCGCTGGACCCCGAAGGGGCCCGTGATCGAATGGGAAGAGGTCGATGTTTCCCTGGTCAAACCGCGCAAACGGGTATACAATGTAAGTAAGGAGGCGTCGGCAAGTGGCAAATGACAAAGTCATCAGTCTGAGGATCAAACGTCAGGATGGGCCAAAGACGGCACCTTATTGGGAAGAGTTTCATATTCCTTACAAGCCGAACATGAACGTTGTTTCCGTCCTGATGGAAGTGCGCAAGAACCCCGTGAACCTCCAAGGCAAAGCGGTGAATCCGGTGGTCTGGGAGTGCAATTGCCTGGAAGAAGTGTGCGGTGCCTGCACCATGCTGATCAACGGCGTTCCCCGTCAGTCGTGCGCCGCCCTGATCGATAAAATCTATGAGCAGACCGGGTTCGGCAAGCAGATCACGCTCGCCCCTCTGACAAAATTTCCCATTATACGTGATCTCATGGTGGACAGGCAGCGGATGTTCGAAAACCTGAAACGCGTCAAAGCCTGGGTCAACGTTGACGGAAGCTGGGCGATCAACCGCGGCCCCAGATTCGCCGACCGGGAACAGAGATGGGCCTATGCCATCTCCCGTTGCATGACCTGCGGTTGCTGCCAGGAAGCCTGCCCCAACGTCAGCAACAAATCCAAATTTATCGGTCCTTCGCACATCGCTCAGGTGCGTCTTTTCAACACTCATCCCATCGGGGAAATGCAAAAAGAAGAGCGCTTGAACGCCTTGATGCTTGAAGGCGGGATCCAGGAATGCGGCAACGCTCAGAACTGCCGCCAGGTATGCCCAAAAGAGATTCCCCTGACGAAGCATATCGCCGCCATGAACAAGGAAACGATCAAATACGCGTTCCGGCGCTGGCGGTACAAGGACAGCTCAGGGCAGTAAGCGCGCGAAAATTTGAACAGGGAGGCGAAGAAAACGAAAACCATTGACTGTCAAACGATTGTAAACGAAGTGGCGCGGCTGTGCATGGACGGGAATTACTATCTCGGCGCGGATGTGGTCGCCGCCTTTGAAAAAGGCCTGGCGGAAGAAGTTTCCCCGACGGGCCGCGATGTGTTCAAGCAGCTTATCGAGAACGCGAACATCGCCAAAGACGAGCAGGTGCCCATGTGCCAGGATTGCGGCGTGGCCGTTGTTTTCCTGGAAATCGGCCAGGATGTCCGCATCAGCGGCGGAGCGATCAGGGACGCCGTCACGGCAGGCGTGATCAAAGGATCTGAGGACGGCTATTTGCGCAAATCCATGTGCGACCCTCTTACGAGGGCCAATACCGGGAATAACGCGCCACCGATAATTCACACGGAGGTGGTTCCCGGCGATACGCTCAAAATCACCGTCGCGCCCAAGGGCGGCGGCAGTGAAAACATGAGCACGGTGGCCATGTTGCCTCCGTCCGCCGGCCTGGAAGGGCTGAAAAAAGTCGTCATCGAGCGCGTGCGGCAGGCCGGCCCCAATCCCTGTCCGCCGATCGTCGTGGGCGTGGGCATCGGCGGCAATTTTGAGTATTCCGCACTCCTGGCCAAAAAAGCCCTGCTCCGCGAAATCGGCGAGCCGAGCCCGCTGCCGGATATGGCCGCCCTGGAAGCGGAGTTGCTGAATGATATCAACAAACTGGGCATAGGGCCGGCCGGATTGGGCGGCAAAGTAACCGCCCTGTGGGTGGCCATCGAGTACCATCCATGTCACATCGCCAGTTTCCCCGTGGCGGTGAACATCAACTGTCACGCCGCCCGGCATAAAACAGTGGTACTGTAGGAGGTACGGAAATGGCAGAGTGACATTTAACAACCCCGCTCAGCGAGGCCGACCTGGAATCGCTTAAGATAGGAGACCTGGTTTATCTGAGCGGAGTGATTTATACCGGCCGCGACGCCGCGCACAAACGCCTGGTGGATCTGCTCAAGGAGGGGAAGCCCCTGCCGATGGATCTCCAGGGTCAGGTGATCTACTATGTCGGGCCTTCGCCGGCCAAACCGGGCAAGCCGATCGGCTCCGCCGGGCCGACCACCAGTTACCGCATGGATGCGTATGCTCCGACGCTGATTGAGCAGTCGGGACTAAAA
>JAISQG010000105.1 GCA_031274335.1 Gracilibacteraceae bacterium | reverse complement strand
GGCGATACGCTTGACAAAGCGTATAACGGCACCGGGCAGTATAAATTTGTGAAGCTGGAAAATGACACCGCATACTATGACGCCTTCCCCGAAGCTTGGGCGGGAGCGCCGAATCTGGCCCATGTCACCTATAAGTATGTCGCGGACTCCACGGCGCGCCTGAACGCCCTGCAGGCCGGTGAAGCCGATGTCATCGAGCGCGCCGACTCCGACGCTGTTTCCGTGATGGAAGCGAATGAAAATATCAATGTCGTGACATTTATCACCACCGAAAATAAGCACCTGATTCCGAAATTCAAGCAGGCCCCCATGAACGAAACGCTGCTGCGCCGCGCGATTGCTTACGCGATTGATTATGACGGCATAGTGAACGATATCATGGGCGGCTACGCCGGCAAAGCCGACAGCTTCGTCTCCTCGCGGATCTGGGGCTACACGCCTGTCGAAGGCGTGGGCGAATACGACCCCGACAAGGCGCGGGAACTGCTGGCCGAAGCCGGTTACCCGGACGGAGCCGGCCTGCCGGATCTGACGATTACCACTTCCGTCGGATTTTACCCCAAAACGAAAGAGTATTACGAGTATATTTCCGCCAATCTCCTGGAAGTCGGCATTAACGCCACCGTAATTCCTCAGGACACCTCCGCGTGGGGCGACGTTCTTTATGACGAGCAGCCCGTGGCAGAAGGCAAAACAGTCTATATGACCGACTGCGGCTGGCAGCCTTCCGGCATTGAGCCCGAATTGAAACTGAGCTCCTGGTACTATCATGGCCGCATCAGCCACTACGAAGCCGGGCCTGAGCTTCTCAGCATCATGACGCGCTTTGCCCAGGAGACGGATGATGATGCGCGCAAAGCGATTTTGAAGGAAGAGTATCTTCCGGCTCTGGCCGCGGAAATGCCTGATATTCCGATTATTCAGTCAATGGCAATTTACGGCATACGCAGCAACGTCCAGGGTCTGGATTTCACCGCCGGCGCGGACTTCATACTCGGCGGCGTGAGCAAATAAACTGACAGACAGCAAAATGCACCTTAGGATGACAACAAACCCCGCAGCCGCGAAAGCGTTTACGCTTTCGCGGCCGTGAGAAAGGTTACGAGCTATGTTAGGCATCGTGTTAAAGAGGCTGGCTCAAGGTCTCTTGGTCACGTTCTGCGTTGTATTTATCAGCTTCGCCGTGTTGCGCTCCATTCCCGGCGACCCGGCCAAAATCATGGCTCCCAACGCGACTGTCGAACAGCAGCAGCATATTCGTGAGGAAATGGGCCTGTCGGAGCCTGTGCTGGTTCAATTTCAAATGTATGTCGGCAATATGCTGCATGGCAATATGGGCAATTCCTATTTCAAAGGCGATACCGTAGTCAATATACTTTTGGCCGCGGCCCCGCTGTCGGCTATCCTCGTCGCGTTCGCCCTCATATTTTCCATCTTTGTATCGCTTGTTCTCGGCACCGTCGCCGGGATGAACGGCAACAGCGCGATCGACAGAATCATTTCCAGCTTCGCGGTGCTTTTGCAGTCGATGCCGAACTACTGGGTGGGCGCCATGCTAATCATGCTGCTCAGTGTCAAAGCCGGCATATTTCCGTCGATGGATTACTCCGGCCCGTCGTCCTGCGTTCTGCCCATAATCGCCTTGGCGCTGCCCCTGACCTCGGTGCTGATAAAGGTTGTGCGCTCGTCGCTCATCGACAGTTATAACCAGGAATTTGTCAAGGCGGCCTACGCGCGGGGCTTGTCTGGCACCGCCCTGTATTTCAAGTATGCCTTGCGCAACTCGCTGATACCGCTGTGCATTTCCATCAGCAGCCAGCTCGGCTTTCTCGTGGGGAACATAGTCGTGGTCGAATATGTGTTCAATTTTCCGGGACTCGGTTACATCGCGCTCAACGCGATTCTCCGCCGTGACTACAATCTTGTGCAGGCGGTGATCATATTGTTCTCCGTATTCTTTTTCCTCATCAATATTGTGGTGGATTTGGGAACCGTGCGGCTTGACCCGCGTTTACGCAAAGCGGAAGGGGAGATATAGCTTGTTCAGAAACCTTCGCGTTTCACGCGTGTTTGGCAAAATGCGCTCAAATGTGTTGCTGACCATAGGCATAGTCATCGTCGCCATATGCGTCCTCGCCGCCATATTCGCGCCGGTGATCGCCCCGGACGCTGCGTCGCCGCATCCCGGCTCGCGGCTGCTGAAGCCGTTTGAAAATATGGAGCACCCGCTCGGCACGGACGCCATCGGGCGCGATATCCTCTCTCGGCTGATATTCGGCGTGCGAACATCCCTGATCATCGGGATCGCGAGCGTTTTCCTCGCCTCGCTCATCGGCACGGTGATCGGAATCCTGTCCGGTTTTTCCAGCCCCGGCATATTTGATACGATTCTCATGCGCATAACCGATGTGCAAATGGGCTTTCCCTTTGTCGTCCTCGCCATGATCGCTCTCACAATGTTTAGCCCGAATATTCTGTCCATCACTGTTGTTCTGAGCCTGGCTCTTTGGCCGGCATACGCGCGCACGGTGCGCTCCAGCGTTATTTTGCAGAAGGATTGCGAATACATCGCCGCCGCCCGGCTCATGGGCGCGAGCAAAATGAGGATTTATACGCGCTATATAGGACGCAACCTGCTCCCGGCCATGATTCCGCTGTTTCCGCTGGACATCGCCGGCATGGTGATAAACGAGAGTCTGCTGAGCTACATGTCCATCGGCATCAAGCCGCCTGTGATTTCCATCGGCAACATCATGGCCGACGCCCGCGGGTATATCGCCTCAGACTCCTGGTTCATTCTTATTCCCGGCGTCATGCTCGTCGTCATGGTACTCGGCTTCAACTTCATCGGCGACAGCTTGCAGACGATACTCGACCCGCATATCCGCAAAAAATGATTACTATTTAGGAGAATGGCCATGCGTACTTCTGCCGGCACGGATAAAGACAATACCATTTTACGCGTGGAAAATCTGCGCACATATTTCAAAGCGGGGCAGGGCAACGTCGTCAAAGCCGTGGAGGGCGTGAATTTTTCGCTGCGCCGCGGCATGGTTCTCGGCATCATCGGGGAGAGCGGTTCGGGCAAAAGCGTCACCGCGCGCTCCATACTGAGGATCATCGAATCCCCCGGCTACATCGCGGGCGGAAAAATTCTTTTCAAGGGGGAGGATGTTCTGTCTTTTTCCGAGAAAAAAATGCGTTCCATCCGCGGCAATGAGATTTCCATGATTTTCCAAGAGCCGACGACCTCGCTCAACCCCTTTATGACCATCGGCGACCATTTAATGGAAGCTTACAACTCCCATACGCCCTCCGGCTCCGAAAAAGCGAAAGAGGAAGCGCTGCGGGCGTTGCACCTTGTCGGCATAAACAACGGCCGGGAGATTTTCCGGAAATTTCCGTGCCAGTTTTCGGCGGGCTTCCGCCAGCGCATTTTTATCGCCATGTCGATGATACTTTATCCCGACGTGCTGATCGCCGACGAGCCGACCACGAGCCTCGGCATAACGATTCAGGCGGAGATCATCGCGGCGCTGAGCGAGGTACAGAAGCAAACAGGCATTTCGATTATCATCATCACACATGATTTCGGAGTTGTGTCGCAATTTTCGGACGATATTTTCGTTATGTACGCGGGGCGGTGCGTCGAATCCTCGCCGAAAAAAACCTTGCTGACGAAGCCGGCCCATCCGTACACCATCGGGCTGATCCGCTCGGTGCCGTTGCTGGAGGAGCGCAAGACCAGGCGGGTCAAATCGATTCCCGGGTTTCCGCCGGATATGTCGAATGTGCCGCCGGGCTGTCCGTTCGCCCCGCGCTGCGAATTCGCGGGCAGCGTATGCACGGAGGAGGTGCCGGAGCTGCGGGAAGTGGGTGAAGGGCATTTGTGCGCCTGTCATTATCCGCAGGACTATAACGTGAATGACGACACAGAATTAGGCGGTGATTTGCATGTCTGAAACAGACGGCGGCAACACGGTGCTGCTTTGCGAGAATATAACGAAGCATTATCCGATCCACAAGGGGCTTTTTCGCCGGGTGGCCGGGCAGAAAAAAGTCGTCAACGGCGTCTCTTTCCGGCTGGAAAGCGGGAAAACACTCGCTTTGGTCGGGGAATCGGGCTGCGGCAAGACTGTTCTGCTCCGGGTGCTGCTGGGCATCGAAAACGGCACCGGGGGGACGTTTTTCTACCGGGGCCGCGACCAAGCCGGGATGTCCGCCGCGGAGCTGCGGGAGATGCATATGAAAATGCAGATGATTTTCCAGGACACGCTCGGATCGCTGCATCCGCGCATGACCATCCGCGAATCGCTGGAGGAACCGCTGATTCTTTCCCATGTCGAGAGCAAGGCGGAGCGGGCGGCGACGATCGAGGAAGTGCTGTCCCAGGTCGGGCTGTCGTCGATGTATTTGTCACGTTACCCGCACCAATTGTCGGGCGGGCAGAGGCAGAGGGTCGCCATCGCGCGCTGCCTGGTCGTCACGCCGGAGATAATTTTCGCGGACGAGCCTATTTCCGCCCTCGATGTGTCCCTGCAGGCCCAGGTCATCAATATGCTCATGAGTCTGCAGGAAAAATACATGCTGTCGATTCTGCTCGTGGCGCATGATCTGGCCGTTGTGCGCCAGATTGCCGACTCGATCATGATTATGTACCTGGGCACCATCGTGGAGTCGGCTCCGAGCCGGGAGATTTACCGCGACGCGCGCCATC
>JAISQG010000240.1 GCA_031274335.1 Gracilibacteraceae bacterium | reverse complement strand
ACAGAGCGAACGAGCATTTCCGTGACGCGGGATATCTGGCTGGCACGGAGTTCGCCAAAAACATCCTCGACCTGAATGTGGATTTTGCCAGCTTTGTCGCCAATCTGCAGAAAGCCCTGCTCGATCTCAAAATCGGGATTTTGCGCATGGAAGCCTTCGATCCGGAGACGGGAAACATTGTTCTGACCGTGGGGCAGGATCTCGACTGCAGCGGGCTGCCCGTCACGAACGAAAACGTTTGCAATTATGACGAAGGGTTTATCGCCGGAATACTGGAAGCCTACACGGGCAAGAAATATGACGTGCGCGAAGTGGATTGCTGGGCTAACGGGGATCGTGTCTGCCGTTTCAACGGGCGGGCTGTTTCCTAAGGGATGTCTGCACGGCTTGTTTCCGGGCAATCCTTGAGTTTTACGGAAAGTAGGCGAGGAGTCATAGCGGATCCTACAGCAGATCTTTTATTCCAATATCTGCGCGATGTGCTGTATAACCCTGCGGACGCCAAGCTTGATGTGGAGAATTTGCCGGAAGATTACCAAATGCTGGGCAAGGGGCTGCTGTATTTCGTGGCCTGTGTCCAGGAAGTGCGCGCGCTGGCCAAAGCCTTGGCCAGCGGCGATTTGAGCGGGTCGCTGCCGTCGCCCGGCAACGAGATGGCTGCCCCCTTGAAGGCTTTGCACGCTTCATTGCGCCATCTGACCTGGCAAACTCAACAGGTCGCCAGGGGCGACTACAAGCAGCGCGTTGATTTCATGGGCGAGTTTGCCGTTGCCTTTAACGCGATGATCAAGCAGCTGTCGGACAACCGCATCGCTTTGGTCAATGAAATCGAAAAGAGCGATCGCAGGGCACTGGAACTGGAGCAGAGCAACAGCCTTTTCGCAACCATCACGGCGGAAATTTCGCAGTGGATTATTGTGGTTGACCGCGACACGCTGGGATGGCTGTTCACGAACCACACGCCTGAGAGCGCCCTCCGCCGGGCTGATTTCCGGCCGCAGCTGGAAAAATGGCTCGGTTTTCAGGTGCGTCGCTTCAACGACGCCGAGGCTGATGCCGAGAAAGAGCTTGCAGGCGCGGGCGGTTCCCCGGAGGCGGAGAAAAAGCCGGATCCGTCTGTTGAGTTGGAATTGCAGCACCGGGATGAAACGCAGTATTTCAGCGCGCGCTTTTATCCTCTGAAATGGCGGGAAAGCCGGGCGCTGGCCTGTGTGCTTTTCGATGTCAGCGACGAGAAAAAGCACCTGATGGAGCTGGAGGATTACGCCTACCGCGACACGCTGACCAAAAAATACAGCCGGCATTACGGCATGACCGTGCTGCACAGAATGATCGAGGAGCGCAAGCCTTTCGCGCTTTGCTTTGTCGATTTGGACAACCTCAAATATGTGAACGACGAGTTTGGGCACTCGGAGGGCGACGCCTATATTTTGCGCATCGTCAAAATACTGGATGAATTTGCGCCGGACGCGCTGATCAGCCGCCTGGGCGGGGATGAATTCATGATTATCGCCGAAGGCTGGACGATGGAGGAGGCGGCGAAAAAAATGGAGGAGTTGCGCGTGAAGCTGCGGGACGAATACAACAGCCCGGAAGCGGCTTACAGCCACAGCTTCAGCTTCGGGGTGGTCGAGAAGAGCGCGGACGGATCCTGCACGGCCAGCGACCTTTTGGGGAGCGCCGACGAAAAGATGTATGCCTATAAACGCGCGCATAAAATTCAGCGGGGAACGGCCGCAGTCACAAGCGGAGGCAGAGGCAAAAAAATTGTTACGGAAAAGTCGCGCGTTTGAGACTTTTCATTTATTTTTTTCGGCGGGGATTGATTTTTGGCGCGGATATGTTATAATGGCAAAAAAGTCTCATCAATACTTATCAGACAGAAGGGATGCGCGGAAAAAAGACCAAAAGGAAGGTGATCCAATGACAAGAGCGAGCGGGAAAAAAGCAGGACTGGCGGTGATTTATGCGTTGCTGCTTATGACGACGGCCTGCGCCGCGCCGCAAGGACCCCCCGCGGCTCCGCGGATTGAAGCGGGCGGAGAGAGAGCGGTGCTGTTTGAAGCGGACGGCGGGGAGAAAACGGTGGCGGATTGGCCTCTGCCGCAGGTTTTTGTCGAAGATGAAGCCGTACCGCTGGCCTGGGGGGTTTCCAGCGTCAAGATTCCGTCTGCACCGGGCACGGTGGTCTATGAGAACAACAAAGCCCGCATCGACGCCTCGAACGCTTCGGAAGGTTATACTGTGATCAGTTACAGGGGCAGCGTGCCGAAGATCAAGGTGCAGATAGAGAAGAGCGGTGGCGCGGCGGTTTACACCTATAACTTGAATGCGGCCGGTACGGCGGAAGTGTATCCTTTCACCGAGGGTAGCGGCGTTTACACGGTCAGGGTGCTGGAAAACATAAGCGGAACGAGTTATGCTCTTGCTTTTTCCCAAGAGGTGGCGGTGGAGCTAGCCAATCAGTTTTTGCCGTTCCTTTACCCCAACCAGTATGTGAATTTCACCGCCGAATCCAAGGCCGTGCTGAAGGCGACAGAGCTTTCGGCCGGCGCGGAGAGCGACCTGGACATCATAACGAAGGTCTATGATTACGTCATTTCGCATGTGACCTATGACCATGAAAAGGCGGCAACGGTACAGTCGGGCTATTTGCCGGTTGTGGACACGACGCTGGCAACAGGCAAGGGCATCTGTTTTGATTACGCAGCCCTGATGAGCGCGATGTTGCGTTCTCAAGGGATTCCGGTCAAGCTGACGGTCGGCTATGTTTCCGGCGGGGTTTATCACGCTTGGATCAGCGCCTATGTGCAAAATGTCGGTTGGGTCAACAGCATGATTTATTTTGACGGCGTAAACTGGAAACTCATGGATCCGACCTTTGCCGCCAACGCGAACAACAGCAAATCGATCAACGAGTTCATCGGCAAGGGCAGCAATTACGAGGCGAAATACGCATATTAAGCAGCGAGCGTGCGTGGCCGGGTAGCTTAACAGCACCGGCCATTTTCTTGTGCCGGCGGGATTAATGCGGGACTGCTATTGCTTTAGCAGAGTTGGCACATGCAAAGAGCGCACATCCACCCAACTCGCTTCCCGATGGCAGGTCAGTGCCCTGTGGAAATTTTCACGGAATTTGTCGAAAATATGGTGACAAAACGCGCCCGGTGGTCTATAATATAAATAGCTTGAAATCAAGAGGAATGGAGGAAAAAACATGGCTAGTGTGGCTGAATTTGCCGAAGGCGCGGCGGCGGTGGGCGGGATTGCCCTGGAAGTTGGTGGTTTTGCCGTTGATGTCGCGAAGGAAAAAATCCGGGAATTCGCGGAAGACCCCTCTGGAAAAACCAGTGAAATCGTCGCCAAAGGCAAGGATTTCGCGCAGAAAAACCCCAATCTTGTGGTATGCGCCGGCGCGGTCGCCGGAGTTCTTATCCTGAGCAGGTTGCTTTTTAAAAAGTGAGGAAGCGTCTGCGGTTTTGAATTTGTGGCAAAGCTGAATGAACGGCTGGCGGCATTCAGCTTTTTTCCATGCGGTTAATCATGAAACGGAGCAAGAAAAATGGTAAAAATGTATTATGACGCCGACGCGGATCTCGGCGTCCTGCACGGCAAAAAAATCGCGGTCATGGGGTGGGGCAGTCAGGGACATGCTCAGTCCCAAAATTTACATGATTCCGGCCTTGACGTCGTCGTCGGTCTGCGTCCGGACAGCGCCCGCCGGGCCAAGGCGGAGGCGGCCGGCTTGCGGGTGCTGACGGTGGCGGAAGCGGCGCGGGAAGCTGACATTATCCAGATTTTGCTGCCGGATGAGCAGCAGGCGAAGGTGTACAGGGAAGAAATCGCCCCGGCTCTCAAAGCGGGCAAAACGCTCGTGTTCTCACATGGCTTC
>JAISQG010000191.1 GCA_031274335.1 Gracilibacteraceae bacterium | reverse complement strand
AAGACGGCGCGCCACATCGTCCCCTATAACGGGATAATCGCGGAAATATTCCTCCCGCCCCCAAAAACGGGACCACCCTGTGTTGAACAGCAGAAAATCCGCCGCCTCCGCCTTCGTCTCCTGGCGCTCCAGACATTCCGGGCTGATGATCCGGCCGTTCTCCGGTCCGCGGCAGTCTATAACGAGAGCCCGCCCGATAAAGCGCGAGGCCGGAAAGCTGTCCAGCGTGGCGCGTCCGGTGAAAACATGCGCCGGTGCGTCCATATGAGTGCCCGTGTGGGAAAACATGGTCAGCCGCGTTTCCCGGAAACCCGCGGCGGCGACGCTGCTGACCGGCGTCAGCTTCGGCTGCTCGGCGCCGGGGTAAACCGGCATATCCTCCGATATAAGGCGCGTCAGATCGATTATTTTCATATTATTCAAAAAGCGCTCTGGCAAATTCTTCCGGGTTAAAAGGCTGCAAATCATCCACGCCCTCGCCCACGCCGATGAATTTGACCGGCGCCTCGGCTTCGCTCTGGATGCCGAGGACTACTCCGCCCTTGGCTGTGCCATCCAGCTTCGTCAGCACAATGCCCGTGACAGCCGCTGCCTCGCGGAAGACCCTGACCTGCTGCAAAGCGTTCTGCCCGGTCGTCGCGTCCAGCACCAAAAGGACTTCATGCGGCCCCCCCGCCTCCCGCTCAATCACGCGGCGGATTTTGCTCAATTCGTTCATCAGATTGACTTTATTGTGCAAACGCCCGGCCGTGTCCACCAGCAAAACATCGGCTTTGCGGGCTTTGGCCGCCTGAATGGCGTCAAAAACGACAGCCGCCGGATCCGCCCCTTCGGCCTGCCGGACGATGTCGGCCCCGCTCCGTTTGCTCCAGATTTCCAGCTGATCGGCGGCGGCGGCGCGAAAAGTGTCCGCCGCGGCCAGAATAACCTTTTTCCCTTCTCTTTTCAGAAAAATGGCCAGTTTGCCAATCGTCGTCGTTTTGCCGACGCCGTTCACGCCCACGACAAGGTAAACCGCGAGCCCCTCTGTCCGGGCCAGCGGCACCGTTTCCCCCAAATGAGCCGCGATAAGTGCCATAAGCTCCGTCCGCAGATCGGCCGGGTCGCTCAGTCTCTTTTCCTTCACGGCCCGCCGCAGGCTCTCCACCAGCGCCAGCGAGGCTTGCACGCCGGCGTCGGAACGGAGCAGCACATCCTCCAGTTCCTCGTAAAGCGCCTCGTCCACTTTGGCCGCGCCGGTGAACACGCGCTCCATCTGGCCGATAAAACTCTGTTTGGTTTTGCTCAATCCTTCTTTCAGTCTGCCGAAAAATCCCGCCATCTTTTTCCTCCTGCCGCGAATATCTAAATATTCAGGATATTTTTGCCAGATTTACAGTGTACAGCTTCGATACACCGGATTCCTCCATTGTAATGCCGTACAGTCTGTCCGCCGCCTCCATCGTGCCGCGGCGGTGCGATATGATGATAAACTGCGTGCCGGCTGAAATCTTGCGGATATAGCTCGCGAACCGCTTGACATTGGCCTCGTCCAGTGCCGATTCTATCTCGTCCAGCAGACAGAAAGGCGCCGGCCGCACACGCAGCAGGGCGAGCAGGAGGGCGATGGCCGTAAAAGCCCTTTCCCCGCCGGACAAAAGAGAAAGGAGACGCGCTTTTTTCCCCGGCGGTTGCACAACGATATGGATGCCCGTTTCGAGCATATTATCCGGGTTTTCCAGAACGAGCTCCGCTTCTCCGCCCTCAAACAATTCCCGGAACACTTCGCCAAAAGCGGCGTTGACAGCCTTAAATCCGGCGGTAAAGCGCTCCGTCATATCGGCGTCCAGCCTGACGATTACCTCACGCAACGCGTTGCCGGTCGCCACTATATCCGCGCATTGCGATTCAAGAAAAGCGTGTCTGTCCCTTGTTTCGGGATATTCCGTCAACGCGCCCAGATTGACCGGGCCGAGCTCCGCCATTTGGTTTTTCAGGGCTTCAATGCGCCGGCGCGTCTGTTCCCGTCCGGCCGGCGGCAAAACAACCGCCGCCGCCGCCACCCGATCAAGGCCAAATTCGCTCCACAGCCTTTCGCGGACAAGATCAGCCTCGGTTTGGCCGCGCGTCGCGGCAATTTCCTCCTGATGCGCCTCCTGCTCCGCCTGGCGCAGGGCTGTTTGCGCGCGCCGCGTCTTCTCCTCATTTTCGAGCAGGGAAGCGCTCACCCGCTCGCGTTCCGCGGTTTTCTCCACCAGGACCAGCCGCAATTTTGCCAAATTTTCTCTGAAAGCGGCTAAGGCTGCCGCGCCGGCCGCCGCGCCGGATGTCAGCGCGCTTTCCTCTCGCGCCAGTTCATCCGCCCGCCGCCGTGCCACCTCTGTTTCCCGCTCCTCGCGCCGGCTGCTTTCTTCCGCTTCCGCAATGCCGGCCTCCAACTGGCGCAATTCCTCTTCCTGCCGGGCCGCGTCCACTTTGGCCTCCGTTATCCGCGCGTTCAGGTCTTCCGCCTGTTCCGCCGCCCGGCGTGCGGATTCTTCCGCCTCCGTCTGCTCTGTCTGCAAGGCCAGCAGGCGGAGGCGCAGC
>JAISQG010000188.1 GCA_031274335.1 Gracilibacteraceae bacterium | reverse complement strand
GAGGTGGCGGCACTGCGGGATCTGGTTTTGCGCGAGACCACGGCTATCGGCCTCCGGATTTATCCGGTGGAAAAAGTGATGCTGCCGCGGCAAACCCGCGCCGCCGTCACGCCGTGGGGCGAAGTGCGTGTGAAGGAGTGCGGGCTGCCGGACGGAGGAAGGAAAGCCAAACCGGAATTTGAGGATTGCCGCCGTCTGGCGGAGGAAACGGGGGTGTCGCTGTCGCAAGTCATGGAAGCGGCGCGCCGCGGTTCCGAGGAGTATTTGTGAGCGTAATTACATTAATGGCCGCCGCCGCTTTCGGACTGGAGTCTGTGGTGGCACGGGAATTGGCGGCGCTCGGCTATGAGGATCAGGAGACAGAAGATGGCCGGGTATTATTCCGTGCCGATGAAGCGGGCATAGCCAGGGCCAATCTCTGGCTGCGCTCGGCTGACCGGGTGGGTGTCCTCCTTGGTGAATTTGAGGCGCATACATTTGACGAATTGTTCGAGGGCACGAAAAAACTGCCGTGGGAAGAATGGCTGTCCAAGGACAATTGTTTTCCTGTAAGCGGAAATTCTGTAAAATCAACCCTGCACAGTGTGCCCGCGTGTCAGTCCATCGTGAAAAAAGCGATTGTGGAACGGCTGCGCGGTGCTTACGGTCTCAACCAGCTGCCGGAAACGGGCGCGATTTGCCCTGTTCGGATTGTACTGCGAAAGAACCGGGCGACGCTCTCTCTGGACACAACCGGGCCGAGCTTGCATAAACGCGGCTACCGCGCCCTGGCCGGCGAAGCGCCGCTGAAGGAGACCCTGGCCGCCGCCATGCTTTACCTGAGTTATTGGAAAAAAGACCGGGCGCTGCTTGATCCTTTTTGCGGGGCCGGGACGATTCCGATCGAGGCGGCCTGGATGGCTCAAAACCGAGCGCCGGGCCTGGAGCGGCGCTTTGGCGCAGAACGCTGGTTCCGGCCCGGCCCGGCGGTTTGGCGGCGGGCGCGGCAGGAGGCGCAAGATTTGTGGGAGCGGGAGGCTCCGCTGCGTGTTTACGGTTCGGATATCGACGCGCGCGCCCTCAGTCTGGCGGAGGCCCACGCCGAAGCCGCCGGGGTCAAAGGGAAGCTGTTTTTTCAGCGCCTGCCCGCGCGGGAAGCCGGATCCCGCTTTGACTACGGCTATATTGTCACGAATCCTCCTTACGGGCGGCGGCTTGCGCGGGAAGAGTCTGAAATTTCGCAATGCTACAAGGATTTGGGGGAATTGCATAAGCGCCTGGATACTTGGTCGCTTAATCTGCTGACGGGCGTGCCTGAACCGGAACGTTATATCGGGCGGCGCTGGGATCGGAGCCGCAAGCTTTACAACGGACGCATCGAGTGTCATTACTACCAGTTTTTCGGCCCCAAGCCAACGGACGGACGGCGTCTGCCCGCTGACAGAACACAGACGTGAGTATTATGTCCGATTTTGTTCGCGAAAGAAAAAAAAAGGAACTTTTTAACAAAGTTCCCTAAGGATTAGGACGGAGAGGTTATTTTTCGATAATGGCTTCGACGCCGCAAACTTCGGAACATGCCCCGCATTCGGAACAAGCGTCCGCGTCGATGAGGTATTTGCCATCTCCTTCGCTGATGGCGCCGGAAGCGCACTCGTCCAAGCAGGAGCCGCAACTGATACATTCATCGGTGATCACAAACATAGCCGGAAACCTCCTTTGCGCAATTTCAGGAACACTATATCAAAGTGCACCGGAAAAGGCAAGGGCTAAATGAAAGAAAATTGGATTCCGTTAAAATTCTACAGGAATTTTTCTGCCCGGCGAACATTCAAAGCCCGGAGCGCCGCGGAAGCCTCCCGGATTTCCCGCCCGACCCGGCCGGCCTCATGCGCGTCGGAACCGGTGGTCATCGGTATGCCTCTGCGCGCCGCCGCCGCGAGCAAAGGCGGTGAGGGATACCATTCTCCCACCGGCTTGGCGCTTCCGTTCGTATTCAGTTCTATCGCCACCCCGCTGGAAGCGGCGGCATCCAGGGCCGGCGCCGCCAACTCCTCCACCGGCGCCTCCGAGCGGACGCCGAAAATTTTCACCAGGTCGATATGCCCCAGCACGGTGAAAAAGCCGCTGGCCGCCGCCTGAGCCACGCAATCAAAATAGCGGCGGTACAGCTCGTCCGGCGCGAGGCCCAGCGCGCCCGCTTCAGCCGGAGTCAAATCAAGAGCCCGCCCCGCCAGCTCATGAACGGAGCCAATGCTGAAATCAAAATCATAACGGCCCAGCGCCGCCCGGATCCGTTCTTCCTCGCCCGGCCGGAATTCCATTTCCACGCCGACCAGCACGCGCAGCTCAGGATATTCCCGCGCGACGGCCCGGATCAAATCGGGACGCATATCGGCCAGATATTCCTCATGGTCGGAAAAACCGATCAGGCCCAAGCCCCGCCGCGCCGCCTCCGCCAAAAAAAGGCGAATATTCGCGGCCGTGGCCGGCCTGTCCCGGTGCCCCAGAAGATGCACATGCGTGTCAATCAGCATTTTCTCCCCGCGCCGCCTCCTTTGCCGCTTCCTCTTTGCGCGCCAGCGTCTCATTCGCCACCTCGGGATCGCCGAGCAACCGGTAACATTCCGCCAGCTTGTCATAAACATCGAATTGCGCCGCGTCGCGCACCAGCGCGTTTTCATAATCCGAAACCGCGTCCTCGTATTGCTCCAGCGCCATATAAGCGTCGCCCCGCTGTATCCAGACCAGGACGTCCTCGTCGCGGCTGTCCATCGCGCCGGTCAGTTCCGTCACCGCCGTATCGTAATCGCCCTCAGTCAGCGCCAGCGTGCCGCGGGCGTAGGATTCTTCGTAATTTTTTTCTTCCTCGGAAACGCAGGCTGACAACAGCAATACAACCGTCGCCAGCAACGCCGTCCGCATAAATTTTTTCATAAAAGCAGCCTTTCTGGGTCAGCCACCGGCGCCGCAGCAGCGTTTGTATTTTTTGCCGCTGCCGCAGGGACAGGGGTCATTGCGCCCGACTTGCTGATTGACGCGCACCGGTTTGCGCGCCTCGACCGTATAACGGTTCTCAATTAAAGCCTGGCGCGGGTTGCTTTGCGCCGCCTCGGTCACGCGCGGAGTAACGCGCAGCACATAAGTGACCACGTCCTCCTGGATGGCTCCGATCATAGTCTGGAACATCTCATAGGCCTCGTTGCGGTACTCCACAAGAGGATCTCTCTGCCCGTAGGCCCGGAGGCCGATGCCGTCCCGCAAATCGTCCATCGCGT
>JAISQG010000168.1 GCA_031274335.1 Gracilibacteraceae bacterium | reverse complement strand
CAAAATTTCCAGGCCGTCCTCGCCCGGCAGCATGATGTCGAGCAGAACCAGTTGCGGCGCCGCGTTTTTCATCCGCCGGTGAAACTCATCCGCCCGCGCAAAGCCCTCGGCCTCAAATCCCGCGGTTTTCAAGGCGTAACACAGCAGCTCGCGCAAATTGTCGTCGTCTTCCACTATATAGACAGATTGCATGCGCGCCTCCCTGTTAAAACACCTGTTGGTCCTTGTGCCGCCCCGTGAGGAAAAAAATCACCCATTCCGCTATATTGCAGGCGTGGTCGCCGATGCGCTCAAAATACTTGGCGATCTGCATCAGATCAAAAGCCTGCTCGCCGTTGGCGGGATCCTCGTGCACCAGGTCAATCAGCTCCGCGCGGACGGCTAGATAAAGGCGGTCCACGTCGTCGTCACTTTCAATGACGTCCTGCGCCAAGTCGGCGTCTTTTTTCACATAAGCGTCGATGCTCCGTGTCACCATGCGCATCGTGGCGTCGGCCATCAGCGGACTAGGTTCGAGTTTTGGGATATAGGGACGTCCGCTGAGTTCCAGGCAGATTTCGCAAATATCGGCGGCCTGATCGCCGATGCGCTCCATATCCGTGATCATTTTCAGCGCGGTGGAAATCTGCCGAAAATCGCGCGCCACCGGATGCTGGCCGATCAGAAGCCTGAGGCAGCGGCTTTCGATCTCCTTTTCCTTATCGTCTATCCGGTCGTCCCCCGCCAGCACGCCCCGGGCGGTCTCCACGTCCTGATTTTCCAGCGCCCGCGCCGCTCTGGCTATCGCATCCTCAATCAATGCGCCCATTTCAATCAGGCTGTTGTTCAGTTTTGCCAGTTCATCGTCAAAATGTCCGCGCATCAGCCAAACCTCCCGGTCACATAGTCTTCTGTCCGCTTGTCCTGCGGCATGGAAAATATTTTTTCCGTACTGTCATACTCTATCATTTCGCCCAGCAGAAAAAACGCCGTCTGATCGCTGATTCTCGTCGCCTGCTGCATATTGTGCGTCACGATGATAATGCTGTAATCATTCTTCAACTCCAGCAAAAGTTCCTCTATTTTGCCGGTAGAAATGGGATCGAGTGCGCTGGTCGGCTCGTCCAGCAAGAGTACCTCCGGCTTGACGGCCAAAGCCCTGGCGATGCAAAGGCGCTGCTGCTGACCGCCGGACAAGCCGAGCGCGGACTTTCTCAGCCGGTCTTTGACCTCGTCCCAGATAGCCGCGGCTTTCAGGGAGTTTTCCACCGCCTCGTCCAAGGCGTAGCGCGATTTGACGCCGTGCGTCCGCGGCCCGAACGCGATGTTGTCATAAACACTCATCGGAAAGGGATTCGGTTTTTGAAACACCATGCCGACGCGCTTGCGCAAATCATTGACATTTAAATTCCCATATATATCCATCCCACTCAGGCAAACGCTGCCGGTGACTCGGCAGCCCGGCACGAGATCATTCATGCGGTTCAGCGTTTTGAGCAGCGTGGATTTTCCGCAGCCGGAAGGCCCGATCAGCGCGGTGATTTCCGCTTCGGACGCCGACATATTGATGTTTTGCAGCGCCTGAAATTTGCCGTACCACAGGTTCAGATCCGTGATGTCAAACACGTTCATGAGCGCCCCCGATTTTGCCGGCAATCCGGGCGGCAATTACATTGATGCCGATCACGACCAGCAAAAGCACCACCGCCGTGGCGTAACCCTCATTCGTGTGCAGGCCTTCGCGCGAAAGTGCGTACATATGCACAGACAGCGTCCGGGCCGAAGCAAAAACATCGGGGGGTATTTGCGCCACCGTTCCCGCCGTGTAAATCAAGGCGGCTGTTTCGCCGGCAATGCGTCCGACAGCGAGAACCACGCCGGCCAGAACACCGGGAATGGCCGCCGGCAGCACAATGCGGAACACCGTGCGCAATTTGCCGGCCCCAAGGGCAAAGGAGCCTTCGCGGTAAGAGTCGGGCACGGAGAGCAGCGCTTCTTCGCCGGAGCGCAACAGGAGCGGCAGGATCATGATCGCGAGAGTGCAGGAGCCGGCCAGCAGAGAAAAATCCCAGCCGAGCCAGACGACAAAGAAAAGCATTCCGAAAAGGCCGTAAACGATGGACGGTATGCCGGCCAGGGTTTCGGCGGCCAGGCGGATGAGACGCACCGCGCGGTTGCCGCGCCGGGCGTATTCCGCCAGATAAACGGCGGCGCCGATGCCGAGGGGCAGGGCGAAGGAAAGGGAGAGCACCGCCATCATCACCGTGCTGACAAGGGCCGGCAAAAGGGAGACGTTAATACTGTTATAAACGGGCGCGAAAAGGGAGGGCGTGATATACGGCACGCCGCGCCACAGAATAAATCCGATGATGTAAAGCAGTGCCCCAGCGGTGAGCAGTGCCGCCGCCCAAGTGATGGCGGCCATAAATGTTTCGGAGGGGGAAATTCTTTTCATGTGATCCTCCTATTCAGGGCGGAGAGACACAGATTGACCAGCAGGATAAAAACAAACAGCACAACGCCGGTCGCGATCAGTGCGCCGCGGTGCAATTCGGCGGCATAGCCCATTTCCATCACGATATTCGCGGTCAGGGTACGGACGCCCTGAAAAATGGAGTTCGGCATCCGTGCCTGATTGCCGGCCACCATGATCACCGCCATCGTTTCCCCGACGGCGCGGCCCATGCCCAGCACCACCGCGGCCAGGACGCCGGAACGCGCGGCCGGGAGGATCACGCGGAACACCGCGCGGTAATGCCCGGCGCCGAGGGCCAGAGCCCCTTCGTAATAATGCTCGGGCACGGCGCGCAGCGCGCTTTCGGCGATGCCGGCCATCGTCGGCAGGATCATGACCCCCAACAGGATGCCGGCGGAAAGGATGCTGCTGTGAAAATGCGGCACCAGCGCCGCCATGCCGAAGAAACCGTAGACGACGGACGGAATGCCCGCGAGCAAATCAACCCCCGGCTTCAGAAAACGGTAGAGCCGGGGCGGGCAAACGCGGGCGAGAAAAACCGCCGTCAGAATTCCCACCGGCACGCCCAGGATAAGGGCGCAAGCCGTCACATACAGGCTGCCGGCGATCATGGGCAAAATGCCGAACAGGGGAGGCACGTCCGAAGGCGCCCACTCCTGCCCGGCCAAAAATTTGAATATTCCTATTTTTAACAAGGCCGGCACGCCGTTGCCAAAAAGGAAGAGACAGATGAGCAACACGGCCAGAACAGAGGCGAGCGCCGCCAGAAAAAAGACGGCGCGCATGAGGGTTTCCCGGACGGCACTTTTATCTCGAACGGCGCTTTTATCCAATGTTAAACGTCGCTCCATTGCAGGGTTTCACCGGTGAAGATCGCCTTCACCTGATCTTTGGTCAAATTGCTTACCGGATTGTCCTTGTTCACGACAACCGCGATGCCGTCGATGGCGATTTTCACCGGGGTGAGCTCGGCCGCTTCCGTTTCTTTCAGGTCGCGGCTGGACATGGCGATGTCGCAAGCGCCGTCAATGGCCGCGGTCAGGCCGGCGGAAGAATCACTCATCTGTATCTCGATCACGGCGTTGGGGTTCACGACGGCATAGGCTTCCGTCAGTTTTTCCATCAAAGGCGTCACAGACGAAGACCCGGCGACCGTGATTTTGCCGGACGGCTGGCCGCTCTGCCACTCAGCGGCTTCAAGCGGGATGTAGTGACTGCTTTGCACCACTGCCTGTCCCTCCGCCGAAAGAATGTAGCCGATGAAATCAGCCGCTACTCCGGACGGATCGCCTTTGGTCGCGATGATGAACGGACGGGAAACGCTGTACATACCGCTTTTCACATTGTCCGTCGTCGCCGCCGCTCCGTCGATGTCCACGGCTTTCACGCTGTCATTCAGCGAGCCGAGCGAAACATAGCCGATACAACCCGCGTCACCGGCGACGCTGACGAGCACGACTTCCGTCTGGTTGGCGATAACCGCCTCTTTGGTTGTCAGGTCTTTCCTTGTGCCGTCGGCTTCTTTTTGTTCAATGCCAAAAAGCTCGATGAACGCGCCGCGTGTGCCGGAACCATCTTCGCGGGAAACAACCGTGATGGGCTGAGCCTCCGGTTCCGGGGTCGCAGTGCTTGAGCCCGGCGTGGCCTGGCTGCTCTGACTGCTCTGACCGCCCTGCGTGCCCTGCGTGCCCTGACCGCAACCCGCCAGCAGAGCAAGCGTGAGCAGCACCGCTGCCATGATATAACCGATTTTACGCATAACCATCCTCCTTGTAAGCCTTTATTTTGGGTGACGCTGGAATCATACCGCGAAATTGTAAGGAAAGGGAGTGTTTACGGTAAAGATTCGGTAAAAATTTGCTTCGCTATTGGAGCGCCCTCCAGTTCAAGCAATTTCTTTTTTACGGCAAGGCCCCCGGCATAGCCCGTCAAGCTGCCGTTCGCACCGACAACACGGTGACAGGGGATGATGACAGAAATAGGATTGTGTCCGACAGCTCCGCCCACCGCTTGGCTGGACATACTCTTTTTATCCATTTTTGCGGCTATTTTCTTTGCAATATCGCCGTAGGTGATAACTTCACCGTATGGGATTTCACATAAAATATTCCATACATTCTGCCGAAACTCACCGCCAATAGGCGCTAGCGGCAATTCGGAAATAGCGGGTTTCTCCCCGATAAACTACCTGTCCAGCCATTTTTTTGTAATTTTGAAAACCGGCATATCGTCTTTTATTACCATGGGCTCGGGGATAGTATCGCCATGATACTTTTGCCCCTCCATCCACAGTCCGACAAGATTGTTGTTGTTGTCAC
>JAISQG010000116.1 GCA_031274335.1 Gracilibacteraceae bacterium | reverse complement strand
CGCCCGGATCGCCTTCATCGGCGTTGCAGACGACGTATTTTTTCTGCCCCTCCGCCCGGCGGCACAAATCCCATTTGACTCCGGTGGGAAAACCGGCGCCTCCGCGCCCGCGCAGCCCGCTGCGCCGCACTTCCTCGACGACCGCCTCCGGCGTCATTGACCACAGCGCCTTTTCCAGGCCGCGGTAGCCGTCCCGGGCCATATACTGGCTGATGCGCTCCGGGTTGATCTGCCCGCAGTTGGCCAGCACCACGCGCCGCTGCTGCGCGTAAAAATTGACGTTTTCATACGTTGCCGCCCACTCGCCCGTCGCCGGGTCGCGGTAGAGCATCCGCTCCACCTTGGCGCCGCCGATCACATCTTTCTCAATGATCTCGCGGATATCGGAAGGCCGCGCTTTTGTGTAAAAGGTTTTGTCCGGCTCAATGACGATGATTGGCCCCTGCTCGCAAAATCCATGGCAGCCGGTCGAGCGGACGCGCACATTTTCGTCCAGGCCGCGGGCGGCTATTTCCTCCCGCACGATTTCTATCAGGCGGACGGAACCGGACGAGGCGCAACCCGTCCCCGCGCAGACGAGAATCTGCTTCACGGGCCATTCCGCCGGCTGCGTGACGCGCGCCATCTGCTCCCGCCTTTGCCGGCGGCAGTCCTCGTTTTCATGGCAAAGCGGCCCTTCGATCCGGCAGCTCACATATTTGGCGCAGGGCGTCGCGGCCGTATGCTTGCATTTTTCACAGCAGGCGTAAGATAAGGTTATCATGCCGCGCCACTCCTATTCATACTGATCCAGTATTTCCGCCGCCGTTTCCGGGGCCAGGCCGCCGAAAACCTTGTCGTTGACGGTGAGCACCGGGGCCAGGCCGCAGGCGCCGATGCAATTCACGGTTTCCAGCGTAAATCTGCCGTCGCCGGAAGTGGCCCCCGCCGTAACCTCCAGCTTTTTCTCCAGCGCGCGCAGCACTTTCAGGGCCCCGCGCACATGGCAGGCCGTGCCCATGCAGCAGCGCACGAGATTTTCTCCCGCCGGCTCCAGGCGGAATTGCGCGTAAAATGTCACGACGCCGTAGACCTCCGCGACGGGAACGCCGTTTCCCTCCGCCACGGCTTCCATGACGGGGCGGGGTAAATAGCCATATATTTTTTGCGCCTCCTGCAGGAGCGGAATCAGGAAGCCTTTTTCTCCCCGGCGCTCCGCCATCAGGTTCTTCAGGCGTTCCGCTTTTTCATCCAGGCGATCCATGTCAGCCCTCCTTAATAGAAAATGTCAGACAGAGCGCGGCAGGTTTACCTCGTTGCAACATCACCGCCTGACGCAAGTTCGCACGCATCAGTTTTTCTCCAGGCGGTGTGTTGCTGCCGATACTCGCGCTCCCTGCATCACTTCGTGCGGTCGCGCTCGTATCCGTCTTCGGCGCCCGTAGCGTCAGGCGCGGAAAATGCCGGAGCTGTCCATATAGCATATACCATTTTCGCTCACAAGGCAACACAGTTTTTGGTCATGCGGCTCAAATTCTACAAATGGTAAAATTTGGAATGAATAGGCCAGGCCGCAAACCACGGCCTCCGGACGGCAGAGCGGCAAAAAACGGTCATAATAGCCGCCGCCGTAACCCAGGCGGTGCCCGGCCCGGTCAAAGGCCAAGCCCGGCGCAAGGACGAGATCGATCAGCGCGGGTTCCAGCGGCCGCTGCCGCCGCTCCACCGGCTCGGGCACGCCCCAGGCGCCGGGGGCCAGATCCCGTGTGAGGGAAAAAACGCGGCAGGCGTGCATGCGGCCCTGCCGGCACCAGGGCACGCAAAGCTCGCGGCCGGAGGCCAGTATGTCCGCCGCCAAATCCTCCGTCGCCACTTCCGAGCCAACGCTCATATAAAGGAAAATCACCCTGCTGTCGATAAAAAAGGAACTCTCCCGTGTGAAGGACGCGATGGCCTTGCTTTGCGCCTGCCGTTCTTCCGGCGGCAAGCAGTCTCTCTTCTCCAGCATCAGTTTTCTTAACGCGGTTTTTGGCATAACCCAACTTCCTTTGGCATGATTGCCCTGTTGTTGTGTCCTGGTTCCATAACTTTGAGATTTTTACTTGCGTCTTTGCATAATATATTTCACGCCTCCGGGCAAAACCGTGCGGACTTTTTCATCCCCAACGGAGCCAAAAAAGAAATCCCTTAATCCATGCCCCTTATCCACATTATCCACAGATGCCTGTTGATAACTACCCTGCAAACTCCAGTTGCGTTTTTCCGCTTTTTTTGTAAAAATCCTGTAATGAAAGGCCGGGAACCGCATTCAGACGCCAATCAGCAAATGAAGCGGCCAAATAGCGGTAATGACCGCAGAGGGCAACCATCGCCCCGTTGTCCGTACAGTAAAGCGGAGAAGGGCAGACGAAACGCGCGCCCAGCACCCGTGTTTCCGCGCGCAGGCGTTCCCGCAGCACCTGGTTGGCAGCCACGCCGCCGCCGAGCACCAACGTGCGCGCGCCGCTCGCTTTGAGGGCAGCCGCCGTTTTCCGGGCCAGGATATCCGCCACCGCCTGCTGAAACGAGGCCGCAACGTCGGGAACCCGTATTGCCTCCCCCCTCTGCCGCGCGCTGTTCAGCGTATTCAGGACGGCGGATTTCAAGCCGCTGAAACTGAAATCCAGGCTGCCCGGCTCCAGCATGGCCCGCGGGAAATCAAAGGCGGCAGGATCTCCTTCCCGCGCCGCCCGTTCCAGCAGCGGCCCGCCCGGATAGCCCAGACCGAGGGCGCGCGCCACTTTGTCAAAAGCCTCCCCGGCCGCGTCGTCCCTCGTGCGGCCCAGCACTTGGTAGTCCAGATGGCCGCGCATCAGGATGAGATGCGTGTGCCCGCCGGAAATAAGCAGCGCCAGCAGCGGAAACTCCGGTTCGGGGTGTTCAAGAAAATTGGCGTAAACATGCGCCTCCAGATGGTTGACCGCGATAAGCGGTTTGCCCGCCGCGAAAGCCATCGCTTTGGCGCCGGCCACACCGACCAGGAGGGACCCGACCAGCCCCGGCCCGTAAGTCACGGCGATGGCGCTCAAGTCGGCAAAACCCGCTCCGGCCTCGGCCAGAACTTCCGCCACCACCGGCCCCAGGCGCAGGCAATGCTCGCGTGAGGCTATTTCCGGCACGACGCCGCCGAACCGGGCGTGCGTCGCGGTCTGCGAAGCGACGACATGACTCAGAAGGCGCCGTCCGCCGAGCAGCGCCGCCGCTGTTTCGTCACAGCTCGTTTCTATTCCCAATATAAGGATTTCATCCGCCATAGCAGCTTTCCTTCCGCAGATCGAAATATCAACCGCCGGGTTCAAAACCCGACTCCCGCGCCCTGGCCGCGATAAGCGCCATCACCTCGTCCGGGCTTAAATCCGTCGTGTCGAGCAGCCAGGCTTCCTCGGCCTGCCGGAGCGGCGCCGCGGCCCGGGCGCTGTCCGTTTTGTCCCGCCCTTCGATTTCCGCCCGCACGCTTTCCTCAGTCAGGCCCTCCGCCAGCCCGGCGGCCTCCAGCTCGCGCAG
>JAISQG010000109.1 GCA_031274335.1 Gracilibacteraceae bacterium | reverse complement strand
AACCCGCATGGATACCGGCTTTTTCAGCCCAATATCTAGATTGGACAAACAAGTTGGTGCGGAAGGCGGGACTTGAACCCGCACGGTGTTACCCACACGCCCCTCAAACGTGCGCGTCTGCCAGTTCCGCCACTCCCGCAAAGCAAGTGGAGCCGTTAACCGGGATTGAACCGGTGACCTTATCCTTACCAAGGATACGCTCTACCTACTGAGCTATAACGGCGTACCCACGAACGCCTGATAATTGTCGCATAAATCCGGCCCGCTGTCAAGACGTGGCGCAAAAATTCCCGCCCCGACCCGCAAAAATGTTTACTCGCGCAGCTTGAACCCGGCGATGATGTCAAACATCGCCGTGGCCTGAGCGGAAAGCTCCTCGGACGCGGCGGCTGACTCCTGCGCCGTCGCGGAATTTGACTGCACGACGTCAGAAATCTGGTTGATGTCTCTTGTTATTTCCGAAATGGACAAACACTGCCTCTGCGACGAATCACTTATCTTTTGCATATACTGCGCGTTGCGCTCCGAAATGGCATTCGCTTTCTCCAGATCTTCGCCGGTGCGCGTCACAATGGAATTACCCTCCGTCACCTTTTGCGTACTGTTTTCGATAAGCACAGCCGTCTCCTTGGCTGCCGTCGCGGATTTGGACGCTAGATTTCGCACCTCGTCGGCCACCACGGCGAAGCCTTTGCCGTGCGAACCAGCTCTCGCCGCCTCCACCGCTGCGTTCAGCGCGAGAATATTTGTCTGGAAGGCTATATCGTCAATCACCTTGATCACACGCGCAATGCTCTCCGCCCCCTCGTTGATTTCGCGCATAGCCTCCATCATTTCGCGCATGGACTCCATGCTGCCGGCCATTCGGCTGCTCGCTTCCCGCACTTCGTCAAAAGCGGTTTGGGCATGGCTGGTATTTTCCTCCGACTGCTGCAACACCACGGATATCGTCGCGGAAAATTGCTCCAGCCCTGACGCCTGCTCGCTGGCCCCGACAGCCAGACCCTGCGACACAGAGGCGATTTGCGCCGCGCCGGCCATCACCTGGGAAGCGGATTCCTTCATATCCTGCAAAACGCCGTTATTTTTATTGATAAAACTGTTTATGGAAATGTTCATCACGTCCTGCTCGGAACGCTCCTGGATTTCAACGCGATAATCGCCGGCGGCCAGCGACTGGAGCACATCGGCCTGCTCTCTGATGCTTTGCGCCATCTTGATGAAAGTCTCGGACAATTCGCCTATTTCATCGTTTCCGCTGGCTTGCAGGCTGACGTCAATGTTCCCGCACGCCAGCTGCTCAGCCGCGATAACCAGCCGGCGCACAGGGTTGACGATGTGGGAGGCCACGACAACGGCCAAAATAACCGAGGCGGCGAGGGTCACGGCCAAAATTCCTCCCTGAATGAAAATTTCCGTGCGCACGCTCTCTTCCTGCGTCAGCGTTGTCGCCTCATTCATTTCCATCTCCATATTGAAAAGACGCTCCACATCTTCCATAGCCTCGTCGGCCTGGTCGGACAGCCCGCCCAAAAGCTGCATCCTTTCCTCGTTGCTCAAATCCAGCGTGAAGGAATCGATGTATTTGTCTCTTGCCTCCCTGTACTCCTTATAATTAGACGAAATTTTCTGCCATTGCTCCCGGACGTTTTCTCTGATCAGGGATTTATCCAGCCGCTCCATTATATCATTGAATTCCTTCTCCAAATCAACCAGAACGCTCAGTTCTTCGCCAGGGGGCAGCTGGTAAGCAGTGCGGAGCGATACACCGCGGTAGGCGGCTTGCTGCGCGTTCAGATTGCTTTTCAGTTCGCTGGCGACGATGCCGTTGGTGGAAACCCTGTTCACCTCTTTCAGGGAACTCATAGTGTGACGCAGACCGATAATCCCATACACGCCGACTATCAGCGCCATCACGGCCATGATCAAAAATCCGGCCAGCAATTTGTATTTTATCTTCAGGTTTTTCATACGCTCACCTCTCATAATTCGACATGCTCGCTTTACAGCCCGGCATGTTCGCCCGATTCATTCGTTCCGGTTCCCCGCGCCTGGCCGAAAAATTAACGAACGTTAGTTAGTTATAAATAAGTATAGCACACCGCCGCGGCGATTGCAAATCCTTTTCATTGAAAAACAGCCGGGCTATTTTATCAGCCGGCTGTTTTATCGCCATATCGCCTGTTATTATTTAAGGAACCGGCTTGCTCTTTGGCGATCTGCCAAGGCGCCCGGTCAATCGGATCCTACCTGATCAGCTGGCGGCTGAGGGCGATGCGTATCACGTCCGCGACATTGTCCGCGCCCAGCTTTGTGTAAATCGCTCCCAGCACCATTTTCACCGTGTTGATCGACAGATTGCGGCTCGCGGATATTTCCGAGCGCGAAAGACCGTGGTACAAATCGTTCAATATCTCGGTTTCCCTGGCGGTGAAAGGCACATCGTCCCCCAGGCCGTTGGCGCTTTTGTACTCCGTGACGACAAAAGCCAGCCGTTTCGCGTAAGTGGCCGCTTTACGGTTGATCATTTCCAGCCACGGGCGCGGGATGCCGCAGTCCCGGTCGCGCATGGCCGCGGTCGTAAGCGTGCGCATGTCTTTGCCCAGCTCGATAAAAGGCATCGTCAGATTGTTGGACTGAGCGAGGTCATACGCCTCCTGCAGGGCGGCCAATGCCGCTTCCCTGTTTTTGACCTGGTATTGGCAGACGGCGTCCAGCGCTTTCATTTCCAGCCTGCCGAAGAGCATCGTCACCGGGGCTTG
>JAISQG010000074.1 GCA_031274335.1 Gracilibacteraceae bacterium | reverse complement strand
GTAATCTCAAGAACGGCGTTGCCGTACCATTTAACCGCGACAACACTGACCGGCGCGTTACCCGCGACGCCTGTTACGCTTGCCCCAACTGTTATATCTTCAAGTCGAGCCATAGGCTCATTCCCTCGCTTTCGCTTTCATTCAACTTTGTAACGTTAACTCTGTTCCGTTGCCTTTCCGGAATCAGTTTCATCCGGTAAAATATCCAGCATATCATCAATGCTGCAGTCCAGACATTTGCATAATTTTATCAACACTTCCATGCTGACGGTTTCCCCCTTGGACAGCTTCGTTATCACACCCCAAGATACGCCGGTTGCCTTCTGCAAGTCCTGCTTCTTCATGTCTTTGTCAATCAATATTTTCCATAATTTCTTATAACTAACCGCCACTTGGCTCACCTCGCTTCTTGCTCCCTGCCTTTCGATGATTCAGTATACCATACCTGAATTGAGAATGCAACAGAAAATCTCGCGATATAGTAGAAAATTATCTGGTATGGCTGTTGAATCTTCGGTTTTTGCACGACAAAAGTGGACTTGGCGACATATCATCGTACCGCAGTGCCTTGAAAGAAATTTTCGGTGCTTGCAGGTAACAAACAGTCTTTACAAACAGCCCCTGAAGGCACAGGGTGCAGGAGCAAGACCCGCTTCGCCAAATTTTACAATTTGCCGGATTGGTGATTGTTCAATTCGCTGAAAATAAACTTTCCTGAAAAACTACCTTGACACAACGTGTCTTTTCTGTGGTACATGGCATAAAACAAAGGAGGATTGCCCAAGTCCTTCTCGTTTATATCATAGCCTTTGGCCAGGCTCTCTTTGTTCGCCTCCAGATTGGTGCTGCCCACATAGTTGCCGCTCTCGCCATTGCGGGGAATGAGAAGCGTACATGCGCTGAGTGTCGCGATCAGCAAAAAAAAGCACATGCCCAGCAGGGCTCTCTCAAGTCTACTTTTCATATTGCCCCCTGCCATACCAGTCAAAGGTGAAGACATTGCCGGCCAGCGAACAGACCGCCTCAGCATGGCCGCGGCCGATCGCTTTTTCAAACTCTTTAGTGAATTCATCCCGCATTTTAGCATCTTGAAATGTTATGGAGCCGATGACCTGGATATTTTCGGCCGCCGTCTGCGAGCCCGGCTGAAACCCGTTCAGCCACCAGTCCCGTTCTAAATTTTCCCCAGGCGGGACATTCTCCGTCTCGCCGATCCAGCCGCTGGCGGACTGGTAGGTATTGGGCAGATTGCTTTTCTCATCCACCTCCACCCTGATTTGCTCCTTTGTCTTTTGAGCCACAGCGTGCGTCACCTCGTTTCAAGGCATTCCACAATCCAAATCCCATTCGCTCACAGCTTGTCGGACAGCCCCAGATTCAGCATATGGCGCGTGACGATAGCGCTTGCGTTCAAAATGTGCGCGCGCATTGCCAGTTCCGCCGCTTCAGCTTGCCGCTCCCGCATACGGCGCAATATTTCACGGTGTTCTGACAGGGTTTGCCGGTAACGGCCGCGGACAGATGTCGAGTACGCGCGATAGCGGTTCAGTTTTCTTAAAATCTGCTCCAGCATGTTCAAGCAGGTGGCGTTGCTGGCTGCCTGGTAAATCATGCGGTGTATTTCCTGGCCAAGATCAATAATATTGCTGACTTTGGAGGCATCATCTATGGCATTGTATTGAGAGAGTTTATTTTCAATCTTGATCAAATCATCGTCGCAAATGATCGACGTGGCCTCGAAAGTCGCAAGCCCTTCTAAGACGGCGCGGACAGAATAAATCTCCTGCAGCTCTTTCACGGACATTTCCGTGACCGCCACAACTCCGTTTGTCCTCCGCTCAACCCAGCCGGCTTCTTCCAGGCGCTTGAGCGCCTCGCGCAAAGGAGTGCGGCTGGTATTCAGCATTTCTGCCAATTGAGACGTGACCAAGGTCTCTCCGGCCTTGAGATTGCCGTCGATAATTTTCTCGCGCAGGATGGTATAGACCTGATCGCTCACGGTCGTCGAATGTAGGACGCCGTTGACTAAAGAATCTTCGTTCATATATTTCACCAGTTTCTCAGCGTCGAAGCCGGCGGCGGGATGAATTTCCGCCGCGAAAGTCTTGATTGATCAAACGCGCAAAATCCTGCCAGAAATTATCATACCACGAAAAGGCAGCCTTTGCAATATCAAGGTGATTAATGAATATCAACAATGCAAACAAATGTTCGCAAAATGCTTGAATCTTTTTCCGCTCTGTGTTATGATAAGCCCGTCATATTTCCCACAGGGAGGCGGCAATGGATTTTCAGCTGCGGGCGCCTTACGATATGTCCGGAGATCAGCCCCAGGCCGTGGCCAAGCTCGCCCAGGGCGTGCTGGACGGACGGCAGCATCAAACGCTGCTCGGCGTGACGGGTTCCGGCAAAACCTTCACGATGGCCAATATAATCGCGCGGCTTAACCGGCCGGCACTCGTGCTCGCGCATAACAAAACGCTGGCCGGGCAGCTTTACGGGGAATTCCGCGAGTTTTTCCCCGAGAATTCCGTGGAATATTTTGTAAGTTATTACGATTATTACCAGCCGGAAGCCTATGTGCCCTCTAGCGACCTTTATATTGAAAAAGACGCCTCCGTGAACGAAGAAATCGAAAAACTCCGCCATTCGGCGACCGCCGCCCTGTTCGAGCGCCGCGACGTCGTCGTTATCGCCAGTGTTTCCTGCATCTACGGCCTGGGCTCGCCGGACGAATACCGCGACATGGTGCTTTCCTTGCGCCAAGGCCAGGAAATCGACCGCAACGCCATCCTGCGCCGGTTGGTGGAAATCCAGTACGACCGCAATGAGGCTTCCTTTACGCGCGGCACGTTCCGCGCCCGCGGCGACACGGTGGAAATTTGCCCGGCCGGGTCGAGTGAGCAGGCGATCCGCGTGGAAATGTTCGGCGATGAAATTGAGCATTTGTACGAAATCAATGTCCTGACGGGTGAAATGCTGGCCGAACGCAGGCATGTCTCTATTTTCCCCAACTCCCATTATGTGACGGAGCGGGAAAAAATGCTCGTGGCCGTGGAAAATATTGAGGCGGAACTGGAAGAACGCCTGGCCTCCCTGCGCCGCGAGGGCAAGCTGCTGGAAGCGCAGCGCCTGGAGCAGCGCACGCGCTACGACGTGGAAATGCTGCGGGAAATGGGTTTTTGCAATGGCATTGAGAATTATTCCCGCCACATAACATTTCGCCAGCCGGGAGAAACGCCCTACACATTGCTTCATTTTTTCCCCAAAGACTTCCTCCTGTTCATCGACGAATCGCACCAAACCCTGCCCCAGGTGCGGGCCATGTACGTCGGCGACCAGTCGCGCAAGACGACTCTGGTCGAATATGGCTTCCGTTTGCCTTCCGCCTTGGACAACCGGCCCTTGCGTTTTGAGGAATTTGATGTTATGACGCCGCGGCGCATTTATGTCAGCGCGACACCGGGTCCCTATGAACTGGAGCATTGCCCGGAAGTCGTGGAACAGATTATCCGGCCGACCGGGCTTTTGGATCCGGAGGTGGAGGTGCGCCCCTCCGCCGGGCAGATCGACCATTTGCTCGGGGAAATCCGCCTGCGCGTCGCGCGGAACGAGCGCGCGCTCGTCACGACACTGACGAAGCGCATGGCCGAAGATTTGACCGATTACCTAAAGCAGCTGAATATAAAAGTGCGCTATCTGCATTCCGATATCGCCACGCTGGAGCGCCTGGAAATTTTGCAGGAATTGCGTCGGGGCCAAATCGACGTCATTGTGGGGATCAATCTGCTGCGAGAAGGGCTTGATTTGCCGGAGGTGTCGCTGGTGGCCATACTTGACGCCGACAAGGAAGGATTTTTACGCGCCGAACGCTCGCTCATTCAGACCATCGGCCGCGCGGCCCGCAACGCGGATGGCAAAGTCGTCATGTATGCCGACGTGATGACCAGATCCATGACGGCGGCCATCAGCGAAACAGAACGCCGCCGGCAGATTCAGAAGGCTTATAACGATTTGTTCGGCATCACGCCGCAAACCATACGCAAAGAGCTGCGCGCCATGCCCGAAGCGACGCTGGCGGCGGAGGACCCGGCCGAATACGTGACAAAGGGCCAGAAAATGACGCGCAGCGAGAAGGAAAAATACATCAAAAAACTGGACAAAGATATGCGCGCCGCCGCCAGGGATCTGGATTTTGAGCGGGCGGCCGAGCTACGAGACGCGATCATCGAATTAAGGAAATAAGCGGTAGATTATCGACTTATCTTTACCACTTGATTTCTTCGCTCGCCTTTTCCGCGCCGGCGGAATCCTCCGCGTCGTCCGGCCTGTCCGCAGGCTGGCATTCGCCCTCGATAGACGGGGTGACATACTGGCCGAGGCTGGCGCCGACAAAACGGGCCCCGCGCTCCACTTTAAAAGCGCCGGCCATTATATCGCCGAAAACGCGGGCCGTGGCGGTCAGCTCCGCCAGCTCCTCCGCGCTGATGTTGCCGCGAAGCTCGCCGGCAATTTTTACGTTCTTGGCGAAAATATCCGCGCTCACATAAGCGGTATTATTAAGAACCAGACTGCCGGCCACGCGAATGGTGCCGGTTACGCGCCCGTCAATGCGCAAATCGCCGTTGCTCTGCAGAACGCCTTCAATGAAACAGTCGTGGGCGATGAAAGAAGGGTCTTTGCTGGTCTGGGTCACGGTGGGATTAGCCGGAATCAAGGCGTTATCCTTTTTTTTCCCGAACATAATGGCTCCTCTTTATATTGTAAGTTTAGTGATAAAACATTGATTTATTTATTAAAAAAACTCAGCGGGTTGACCGACGCTCCGTTGATCGAAGCGCCGAAATGCAAATGCGAACCGGTGCTGCGCCCGGAGTTGCCTGAATACGCGATAAGTTCGCCTTTGTCCACCACATCGCCGGCTTGCGCCAGATTGCTGGAATTGTGGGCGTAAAAAGTGACGACGCCGTTGCCGTGATCAATGATCAGTCTGTAGCCCCAACCGCTCTCATATGAAGACGACGTCACCGTGCCGGCGGCCGCGGCGTAAACAGGCGACCCGTACGGGCAGGAAAAGTCAACGCCGTCGTGAAATTCCGACGAGCTGCCGCCAAAAGGGTTGGCGCGGTAACCATAGTTGGAGCTGAGCACACCGTTTTTCACGGGGTAAATTGTGGGCAGATGGCGCAACTTCTCGTTAAAGACGAGGGAGGCGGAATAAATCTCCTTCATAGATTGCGTGTAAGCGGCCACGTGAACAGCTGCCTCGTCGAGATTGCCGGCCACGGGCACTTCGCGCCGGTCAGAGCTTCCGCGGCTCCGTTCCGCCGCACCGCCGGACGAAGGAGCGATGTCCAGCACGGAATTTATTTCCGACTCGTATTCGGCAATGGCCTGTAGATCAGCGTTGATAGCCGCTGTCATCTCGGTCAGCCGCTCGATTTCCAGTTTTTTTGCTTCTATTTCCTTTTCCAGAGCCTCGTTGTAAGCTATTTTCTGCTGCACCCCGTTTATGTAGGCAGCCTGTATGACATTGGCGACAGCCAGCAGGGAAACCGCCAGTAAAAACAGGGCGGCGCCGGCTATGAGGATTTTTTTGACGGTTATCGTAAACTCAATCTGATGAGGTTTTTTTTCATTTTCCGGCGGCACAATGATGATAGAATACCTTTTTTTCAAAACCGTCCTCCTGTCAGCGCAGGCAAGGCCTGAACCTTGCCCCGTTAAGGAACTGGGAAGAAATAAACAGTCCCTAAGCAACAAGGTTCACTATAACCGAAAACCAGGAAAATGTCAAGACCAGTTTGCGCGCGGAGTGCATGTCACGGAAGTGGGAAGTGGGAATCATTCATCGGGTTACCCTCCCAGCTTTTTCCGGACGCGATTGTTCAGCTTCTCGCGCCAATCCTCGGTGTACGTCTTCGCGCTGCGAAGCAGCTCGTCGCAGAATGCCGCCACATCCGTTCCGGTGATTTCCAAGCACCGCTTGCCCTCCGACGCGCCCGACTCGAACAGGTCAATAAGGTCGTAGTGGATTTGAAGCATATCCATACCGTCGCCGCCCGCGAACTGCCACATGTGCTTTTGAATTTCCCGGAAAACGAACCGGTAATCCTCCGGCAACGCGTCAACCCTCGCCATTTGCCGCTTGTACTCGCGCTTACTTTCCGCGATTTTCTTGATGTTAAAATATTTGTCGAAAAAATCAGACATTTGCCTGCCCCTCCTTTAATTGGTTCAGCCTTGATGACACGAAATCCCACTTTTCCCAGAACCGCCGCAGTTCCGCGCGCCCCGCGCCGTTGAGCGTGAAAAACTTCCTCGGCGGGCCTATATCGGACGGCTTTTTCTCAATCTCTACGAGCTTGCTCTTGGCAAGCCGCAAAAGGATAGTGTACACCGTTCCCTCCACTACGTCGGCGAAACCCAGCGAGTTCAGCGTCCGCGTAATTTCGTATCCGTAGGTTTCCCCTCGACTGATGATTTCGAGAACGCAGCCCTCCAACACGCCCTTTAGCATTTCGGTCAAGTTATCCAAACGGCTCGCCTCCTGTCGCTATTTTGTATGACTTGTTATAAGTATTACTTACTACCATTATATAATATCACGCAGTAGCAGCTTTGTCAATAGGAATTTTTTCAGGGATGACTCCGATTATTATTCTGATGGAGAGATGTACCTGCTCATTGCCATGCTGCTGGGATTAACGCCATCGCCCGCGATTCTGGGCGATGGCGGACGGGAGACCGCCCCCAGCGTCAGTTTTGCTGCTTTTGGCGACACGGTATGCCGGCAAACAAAAATCTGTCTCCGTCAGGCAGCAGGGCAATGTCTGTGAAAATAGCCGTTGCGTCAGTGCCAATATTT
>JAISQG010000021.1 GCA_031274335.1 Gracilibacteraceae bacterium | reverse complement strand
GCAATACGCCGTCATGGGCGTCATTTATTCCGAGCTTGTACTGGGTTTTGCCAATCCGCGCGTGGCGCTGCTGAATATCGGCACGGAGGAAGGCAAGGGGAATGCGCTTTCTGTCGCGGCGTATGAGCTGCTGAAAAACTCCGGCTTGAATTTTACCGGCAATATCGAGGGGCGGGATCTTTTCTGCGGCCAAGCGGAAGTCGTGGTCTGTGAGGCTTTTGCCGGCAATCTCGCCATCAAGACGATGGAGGGGGTGGCCGCGATGATGATGGACTTTTTGCGCGAACGCCTTCAGACACCCGAACGGCGCGAGCTGGCGGACGGCCTGCGGCCGGTGCTCGCCGAACTGAAAGAAGTGACCGACTACGCCGAATATGGCGGAGCGCCGCTGCTCGGAGTGAACGGGCTCAGCATTGTCTGTCACGGCAGCTCCAAGGCGCTGGCTGTGAAAAACGGCATCCGCGTGGCTAAAGAATGTGCGGAATCCGATATAGTGGGCAAAATCAGCCGCCGTCTGGCCGCGGTTGAAGCATGACGCGCCGTTCCGCCGGAGAAAACAGCGCTGTTCAGGCTCTCAGCCGGCTGCTGGGCGAATTGCTGGGCCTTCCCGACTTGGACGCGGAATGGCTCAATACTCCGCTCACCCACCCTTCTTTTACGTTTGAAGCGGGCAACACAGGGGAAAACAACCAGCGGCTGGAATTTCTCGGCGACGCCGTGCTGGACTTCTTGATGGGTGAATATCTGTATCTGCGTTATCCGGAGCGTCCGGAAGGCGCATTGACGAAAATACGCGCCGCCGTCGTGAATGAGGCGACCCTCGCCCGCATCGCCCGGCGCCTCGGTCTCGGCGCCGCTTTGCGCCTCGGCCGCGGCGAGCAGCACTCCGGCGGCCGCGCGCGGGATTCCAACTTGGCGGACGCGCTGGAAGCCCTGATCGGGGCGCTGTACCTGCGTTTCGGACTGGAGAGCGCCCGGGTTTTCACGCGCGCGCTTTTTGTGCCGGAAATCGAAGCCCTGCCGGAATTTTTCGGCGACAACAAAACGCATTTGCAGGAATTGGCACAGCGCCGCGGGCAGAGCGTCGTTTACCGCGTCGTGGGTGAACGCGGCCCGGATCACCGCAAAGTTTTTTCCGTCGCCGTCCTGCTGGACGGGGAGCAAGCCGGTCTCGGCAACGGACGCACAAAAAAAGAAGCGGAACAGGAGGCGGCGGGCATGGCGCTGCAAAAATGGATAAACAAGGCATGAATTCCATATTTTTGAAATCGATCACCATTCAGGGCTTTAAATCCTTTGCCGACCGCTTGCGCATCGACTTGCAGGATGGCATGAGCGTCGTAGTCGGTCCGAACGGCTGCGGCAAAAGCAATATCGCTGACGCTATCCGCTGGGTGCTGGGCGAGCAAAGCGCGAAAAATTTGCGCGGCGGCAGAATGGATGACGTGATTTTTGCCGGGAGCCGCACGCGCAAGCAGGTGGGCATGGCCGAGGTTTCCCTGCATTTTGACAATTCCGGCGGATATTTCGCCCTGGATTACGCGGAAGTCACGGTGACGCGCCGCGTGTTCCGCGACGGGGACAGCGAGTTTTTTATCAATAAGGCGCCCTGCCGCCTGAGAGACATCCAGGAGCTTTTCCTTGACACGGGCGCCGGCAAGGAAGGTTTTTCCGTTATCGGACAGGGCCAGGTGGAGCAGATGCTGAACCTGAAGGCAGATGAAAGGCGTTTTCTGATTGAGGAAGCGGCAGGCATCAGCAAGTTCCGCCTGCGCAAAAAAGAGGCGCTGAAAAAACTTGAGGACACGGAAATCAATCTGAGCCGGGTCAGCGACATCGTGGCCGAAGTGGCGGCCAGGCTGGAGCCGCTGGCGAAGCAGGCCGCGGAAGCCGAAACTTTTCAGATCTGGGAACGGGAGCTGCGGGAACTGGAGATAGGCCAACTGGTGCGCGCCGGGCGGGAGCTGGAAGAAAAATTGACGGCGGCGGCAGAGCGGCGGGAAGAACGGGAAGAACGGCGGGCATCCCTGGCGGCGGCAGCGGCGGCGGGGGAAAAAGCCTGCCTGACGGCGCGCTTGACGCTGGACGGCCTGGAGGAGGAGCTGCGGCTGCGCCGGGAGGAAATCCATGCCGCGGAAACGGAGACGCAGGCTCGCGAGCATGATTTGGCGCTTGGGGCGGAGCGCGGCCGCCATTTGCTCGGCGAGCGGGAGCGGCTGCGCGAGGAAATGGAGGCCGGGCGCGAGCGCGGGGCGGCCCGGCAAGCAAAGCTTGCCGCGGAGCGGGGCCGGGCGGCGGAGCTCACAGAGTCTCTCGCCGCCGGCCGCGCGCGGCTGTCGGCCTGGGAGGCCGACTGGGCCGCCCTGCGCGGAGCGGGGGAGAAGCGGCGCGAAACCCTGAAAGCGGAAATATTCGGTGTCCTGAGCCGCCAGAGCGCCTTACAGAACGAGTGCGCCGATGCGCGGCACAGCCTGGCGGCGCAGGACAAAGACGACGCCCAGCGACTGGAGGAAAAAACGCGCTGCGGCGCGGAACTGGAGCGCGCCGAAAGCGCGATCACGCAACTGGCGGCAGAGGCGGAGAGGAACGCCGGACAACAGGCGGAACTGACGCGGCAAATCAGCGAAATCACCCGGCGCGGGCAGGAAATGTCTGCGGAATCGGAGCGGCTGGCCGCGGAGGAGCGGGCGGCCGGCCGGAAACTGGAACAAATACGCGCGCGCCGCCAGGCTCTCAGGCAATTGGGCGAAAATATGGAGGGCTACCGGCGCGGAGTGCGCGACCTGGTGCGCGCCGTGCGCCGGGGTGAACTGCGGGCCGAGGGTTTTCTGGGCACGGTGGCGGACAATCTGGAAGTGAGCGCCGCCTATGAGAACGCCGTCAGCACCGCCTTGGGCGGCGCGTTGCAGGATGTTATCGTCACGGAGGCGGTCCGCGGGCAGGAATATATTGCCTGGCTCCGCGCGGGCCGGCGCGGTCGGGCAACCTTTTTGCCGCTGGACACGCTGCGGCCGGGCGAAGCCCCCAAGCCGGAGCTTTTTCAGGACGTCGCCGGATTTGTCGGCGTCGCGGCGGATTTGGCTGTTTACCCGCCGGCTGTGGACAAAGCCATTCGTTTTTTGCTGGGCCGCATCCTCGTGGCCGCAGATATGGAGGCGGCGCTGCTCATAGCCCGCCGCTGCGGGTTTCGTTATCGCGTCGTGACTCTGGAGGGTGACCAGGTCAATGTCGGCGGTTCCCTGACCGGCGGGAGCGAGGGCGCACGCGACGACACGTCGGGCTTGTTGCGCCGCCGGCGGGAGATAGAGGAACTCGGCGCGGAGGAACAAACAGCGCGGACGGAGTTGAACGGCCTTGCCGCCCGGCGGTCGGCTCTGGTCTCCGCCGGCGGCGTTTTGGCGGCGGAGCGGGACGAGGCGCTTGCCCGGCGGCAGGAAACGGAAAAAAAGAAGGAATTGCTGGGGCTGGAGCAGAAGCATCATCTGGAACGGCGGGACGCCCTGACCGAAAGGCTGAAGCTGATTGAGTTCGAATGCCGGGCCGGACGGGAGCGGCGGGAGGAAGCCGAAGCAGCGCGCCTCGAAGAAGAACGGCGCGCGTTGTCGGAACAAAAACGGGCCGCCGCGACAAAACGCGCTCCCGTTAAAAAAAGCAGGGCGTGACAACATCATTCCCGGCCGCGTTCTTGCCGGAGCGCCAACGCGATTTCTTCCAACATCCTCACGCGAACGCCTATGGCCCGGCACAGGACATCGCGCCGCGCATCGTCAATATATCGGCAGGGACGCAGGATTTCCGCGTATTCCTCATCGATTCCGTTCAGCGCGGCGATATCCAGCCAATCAAAATCGGTGACGAGCTTGATTTGTTCGGAATGTTTCGAGCGGAACGGCTTGCTCGCGGCGTCCGCGCGCGGCCGGATGTTCTGAGCGATTTCATCGTACCACATGGATGTGCCGCAATCGAATATCGGCGCCGCCCCCGCCCATTCCAAGGTTTCGGCGTTCCTGACCGCGCCGAAGTTGTTGTAATGCCTGTCGCTGTTCACCGTCAGGAAGTCCAGCGTCAGCATTTGGTTCAAACTTTGCTCCATGTCGGGGATGCCGAGTCGCTCGCAGCACATCAGGTAATG
>JAISQG010000020.1 GCA_031274335.1 Gracilibacteraceae bacterium | reverse complement strand
GTGATTTTTCAGCGTTGCTGGCGCGGATGATATAGTATAGGTTATTTTTTGACAGATCCATGTTGCAGCGAGGCGGTGAATCAAGACGACCTCAAAAAAACGCGCCCTGGCAAACACAGCGGAAATTATAGAAAGAATACACACAATACCAGAAACGCCATTAAGCCGAGCGGAAATGACAAATCAATATGGAAATACTAAATTTGTTGACGATTTTAATTATCGGAATTTTCAATTTAAGAACAAATACAATGAAGAATTTGGATTTGCTGCGGTAACAGCGGAGTTTGTGCAGGTGCTGTCAAAGTTTATAAAATTATACTCGAGCAAGCCCGTATTAGAAATCATGTCAGGCAAAGGATATTTAGCTTATATGCTTAATAAAGCCGGGGTGAAGATAATAGCTACAGATATACAAACAGAAAACAACAAATATTATAAAATAGAACAGATTGAGGCCACTCAAGCGATAAAGAAATATGCGGGTGATATAGATTTTATAATAATGTCTTGGCCGGAATATAGAAGTGCGTCTGGAAAAGAAGCATTAAAGGCAATGAGGGAATATGCAGCTAATGCTTATATGATATTTATAGGCGAAAATAAAGACGGGTGCACGGCTGATGATGAGTTTTATGATATATTAGAATATGCAGAAGGAGAAATTAAGAAAAGTTTTGAAGAAATAGAGAGTAGCTATGTGCCTTTTGCCATTGTACATGATATCCCTATGCTTATAAAATAAAAACTTTACGGGGAATAAAGAGAGGGTGGCGTGAATAATTCCCGATAAAATTTTTTAACCGCGAAGCTCCTGCCCATATTTTGTCCATCGGGCGTGGTATAATGCAAAGGCACCGGATGGATGGCTTTGTCTTACCGGGCGACTGACTGATTAGAATTGGAAAGCGGGAGAAGAAAATGCGGGTAGCTGTTAGTGTACGACAAAATGAATTATTGGACATCCTCTTGAATGTCGCCATTACGCGCCCCGTTTTCATCTGGGGGGCGCCGGGCATCGGCAAATCCTCGATCGTGGAGCATTTTGCCGCGGAGGTGGGTTTGCCCTGCGTTTCGCTGCTCGGCAGCCAGCTGGCGCCGGAGGACATCATCGGCGTGCCGCAGATAACGGATGGCAGGAGCATTTTCTGCCCGCCTCGCCTTATCGCGCGGGAAGAGGCTTACTGCCTTTTCCTGGATGAACTGAACGCCTGTTCCCAGGAGGTGCAAAAGGCTTTTTACAGCCTGATTCACGACCGCCGCCTCGGCGAGTACCATCTGCCGCCCGGCTCCATCATCATCGGCGCCGGCAACCGCGCTCAGGACAACGCCATTGTCAAGCCGATGTCCTCGGCTTTGGTCAACCGCATGTTTCATGTCGAGCTTGTCGCTTCCCACCGGGACTGGCTGGAGTGGGCCGGACAAAACGGCCTGCACCCTTATGTCATTGAATACATCGGCCTGCGGCCCGACCACCTGTGGCAGCAGCCGCCCAAAACGGAGGAACCTTTTTCCACGCCCCGTTCCTGGCATATGCTCTCCGACGCGCTGACCAGCTACGGCGCGGACATCAGCGACAAACAGATGGAAATCCTGGCGGGCGGATGCCTTTCCCCGGCGCACGCTACGCAGTTCCGCGCTTTTATCAAGCAAATCCGCAACCGCTACACCCTGGCCGCCATCATCTCCGGCGAGCAAAAATGGCCGTCCGAGCCGCAGGATCGCGACGCGCTTTATTTTCTGGCCCAGAGTTTCCGCGCTCAGCTGCTCAAGGAACTGCCCGCCGTCTCCGGCAAATCCATGTCCGCCGCCGCGCGCAAGCTGGCCGGGCGGGCGCTGGAATTGCTGAAGGATTTGGTCGCCATCAGCCTGGAGATAGCGCAAATGGCCGTCGCGCCCGTGGACGGCGAGGCCCTGCCGGACTGGTTTATGGTGGACATCGTGCGCCATCTGCCGCGCCTGGCTGAGAAAAAAAGGAAATAACGGGATCATGAAGAAAAAAAACAGGAACAAGTATAAAAAGAATAATGGAGGAAAATCCCTGTCTCCTTGCCGGGACGTGGCCTGGAAAAATTGGGATGCTGGATATGAATGGGTAAGATTTCACAGGGTTTTCAGGTATCTGGCCGCTCATGTCTCTTTTATCCGGCGGGATGGAACGCCCGTGCCCAAAGGCGCTTTGGCCGTGGCGGCCCGAAGCGGGCGCATTTACTGCCATCCGCACGCGCGGGTCTCGGCGGGGGAATGGGCGCGGGCGCTGGCCCACTGTCTGCTGCATTTCGCTTTTGGCCATTTTGTCCCTCATGACGACCCGGCGGCCTGGAACATCGCCTGTGATTGCGCGGCGGAAAAATTTCTCTCCGATATGAAGTTTGCCGATTCATTCGCCGTCGATCTGCCGAAGCTGCCCGGCGAAGAAAAACTCTACAGCCTGCTGACGGAGCAGGGATTGGACGAGCGATATATCGGCCACGGCACGGCCGGCGACCGCCCGGACATGCTGTTTGACGAGGAAGAAAAGGGGGCCCCGGATTGGCCGGCGCTTTTCGCGGCCGGTCTGCAGGAGGCGGTACTCTATGCGCTTGACAGCGCCGCTTATTACACATCACCGGACGCCGACAGCAATTCCCCGGCCGCCCGGGCCAGGGCTTGGTTCGTTTCCTCCTACCCGCTTTTGGGCGCGCTGGCTGCCGGATTTCGCCTGGTGGAGGATGAAGAGACTTGTCGCAGTCTGAATATTCAGATAGCTGCCGTTTCCTGCTCCCTGCAGGAGATCTATGTGAATCCGTGCGCGTGGCTGGATGAGAAAGAAAGCCTGTTTGTCGTGGCGCATGAGCTTCTGCACGCCGCGCTGCGCCATGATGCCCGCCAGGAATGGCGGGATGACTGGCTGTGGAATGTGGCCTGCGATTTCGTCGTCAACGGCTGGCTGACGGAGATGGAGATCGGCGAGGCTCCGGACGGGGCATTGCTGGATAAGGAGTTTGCCGGCCTCAGTGCCGAAGAGGTGTACGACCGTGTGGCGGCCGACCAGCGCTATTACCGCAGTATGGTCACCCTGCGCGGCGCCGCCCTCGGCGATATTTTACCCGGGGACCCCGACTGGTGGGAACACGGAGCGGGCGCCGAAACGGATGAGTTTTACCGCCGCGCTCTCGGTCAGGGCCTGGCTTGGCATGAGGAACAGGGCCGCGGTCATTTGCCCGAAGGCCTGGTCGAGGAAATCCGTGCCCTCGGCTACCCGCCGATTCCCTGGGATGTGGAACTGGCCCGCTGGTTTGACGATATGTTTGAACCGCTGGAAAAAACGCGGTCCTACGCCAGGGCCAGCCGCCGCCAATCGGCCACGCCGGATATCCCGCGCCCGGCCTGGATCGCGCGGCCGGACGACCGGCGCACGTTCGGTGTCGTGCTGGACACCTCCGGTTCCATGGATCGCGCTTTGCTGGCCGCGGCGCTGGGCGCGATCGCCTCTTACAGCATGGCCCGTGACGTCACGGCCGCGCGGGTGGTGTTTTGCGATGCCGCCGCTTATGATCAGGGATATATGCCGCCGGAGGAGATCGCGGGCACGGTGAAAGTGCGGGGCCGGG
>JAISQG010000284.1 GCA_031274335.1 Gracilibacteraceae bacterium | reverse complement strand
AGGCAAAGGCCTGGGTGCCTGGCGCCGCTTTCGCGGCAAAGGGACTGACAGGGGCAAAGGTAACGGCGACAGTGGTGGGGAAACCTTCCTTGGTGCCCGGCCCGTAATGATACATCCCGGACGGCGGGCGCAGGGTGAAGGCCACAAGGGCCACGGCGGGCGCAGGGGCGTCTTCCGGCACGTTTCCGGCCACAACGGCAGTCGGCAGGGCTTCTCCCCGCTCCGATGCGGGAAGAAGAAACCCTTGCCAAGTCAGGACGGCCGGCTGTTGCGCCCATCCCTGTCCGCAGCCGAGGCATAACAGGAGGAGCACGCGAAGGAACAGTCTCATCCTGAAGGACCTCGGGGGCTTTCCCTGGAGGGCGCGGGCGGCAGACCCGCGGCGCAGGAATCTCCATCTCATGGGGGCTGAGAGTACGCCGGGTCCGGGGAAAAGTACAGCACCGCGAGTTGCACGAAATCTATCGAGTTACCCTTTCAAACAGGATTAAAACTGAATAAAATTATATATACCCGATGAGTCACTTGTCACGAATGAACGCCTGATATATGGTGGGACGCATTTTGGCGACGGGCGGTAGCCCAAGGCTGCCGTACTGTAAAAGGGCCATTGCCGGAACTTATGCTGTCGGCCAGGGCGAGGGACAAACATGACGGAAGAACGCTGGTTGTCTGTGGATGAAATCGCGGCCCATCTTGGGATCAAGAGGGATACGGTCTACAGTTGGATCAACGAGAGGCAAATGCCAGCGCACAAAATCGGCCGCCTCTGGAAATTCAGCAGAGGCGAGGTTGACGAGTGGGTAAGGTCAGGCGTGCGGGATAAGGGCGATGAAATCCCGAATCCCGATAATTCCTGATATGCCGTAAACAAGGCGCACCATGGCCCGACTTGAAGAAATTGTTCGCGGAAGCTCGGTCAAGGGTGTTTTGCCCGATGGCTTTGTCATGGTCGTGGATGTCGCCTGGATCGGAACAGCGGCCATTGAGCTGACCTACAAGGACAGCAAAGGCAAATTGGCAAATGAGCTGATTTATCGTGATCGGGAAAATGACCTCGAAGTATTGGAATCAGGAAAACCCTGGAGTTTCGACGGGGATGCTGATCTCTTCCGGCTTGTCTTTGAATCTCACCGCATTCGGCTCGCCTATTTGTTTGATCCGCTCCTGGCGGTTCATACTTCCCTTGTCGATCCCCTGCCTCACCAGATTACCGCCGTGTACGAAGCCATGCTGCCCCGCCAGCCGTTGCGTTTTATTCTTGCCGACGATCCGGGGGCGGGGAAAACCATAATGACCGGCCTGCTCATCAAAGAACTGGTCGCCCGAGGCGATCTCCAACGCTGCATGATTGTTTGCCCCGGAAACCTTGTCGAACAGTGGCAGGATGAACTTTTCCGGCGTTTCCATCTGCCGTTTGAAATCATGACCAACGACAAATATGAAGCGGCGCGCACAGGCAACTGGTTTGCCGAAAATCCTCTTGCCATTTGCCGTCTCGATAAGCTCAGCCGCAATGAGGACGTGCAGGAGAGACTGAAAACAACAGATTGGGATTTGATTGTCTGTGATGAAGCCCATAAAATGAGCGCCACTTTTGGGGGCGGCGAGATCCACAGAACCGCGCGGCATAAACTTGGGCAACTGCTTTCCACAATCGCGCGGCATTTCCTCTTGCTGACGGCTACGCCGCACAACGGCAAAGAAGAAGATTTTCAACTGTTCATGTCCTTGCTGGATGGAGACCGCTTTGAAGGGAAATTCCGTGACGGCGTTCATTCCGTTGATATCAGCGATTTGATGCGCCGCATGGTCAAGGAGGATTTGCTTACATTCGACGGCCATAAGCTGTTTCCCGAACGTATTGCCTATACTGTTGAATATGAACTCTCCGACGGAGAAGCGGAACTTTATCAGCGCGTGACGGCCTATGTGCGCGAGGAGTTCAACCGCGCCGAACAACTCGCCAATGACGGCAGGAAAGGCACTGTGGGTTTCGCGCTGACAGTTTTGCAACGTCGGCTGGCGTCTTCGCCTGAAGCCATATATCAATCCCTTCGCAGACGCGGGGAACGCCTGGAGAAAAGGTGCCGCGAGGAGGAACTGCTGAAGCGAGGTGCTGAAGGTCATTTTGATTGGAGAAAGGATGTTCCCGTCATCTCGGATGACGACTTTGACGACCTTGAAGACGCTCCTGATGGAGAGCTTGAAGCGACTGAAGAACACGTTGTTGATTTGGCGTCGGCCGCGCAGACAATCGCGGAATTGAAAACGGAAATAGCGATTCTGAAAGATTTGGAGCGCGCGGCGCTCAAAGTTCGCCAATCACAAACAGATCGAAAATGGGACGAGCTTTCGCAGCTTCTGCAAAACCAGTCGGAGATGTTTGACGCTCACGGGCATCGCCGCAAGCTGATCATTTTTACGGAACATCGGGATACACTGAATTATCTCCAGAACCGCATCGGCTCTTTGCTTGGCAAACCGGAAGCCGTGGTTGTCATTCATGGCGGAATGGGCAGAGAAGAACGCAAGAAGTCTGAAACCTTTTTCACGCACGATAAAGATACAGAGATCTTGCTGGCCACGGATGCAGCGGGGGAAGGCATCAACCTGCAACGCTCCCACCTGATGGTCAATTACGATCTGCCCTGGAATCCGAACCGCCTTGAACAACGCTTCGGGCGTATTCACCGCATCGGGCAGACCGAGGTGTGCCATTGCTGGAATCTTGTCGCATCCCAGACCAGAGAAGGCGAAGTATATCGCCGCCTGTTGGAAAAACTGGAAGAGGAACGCAAGGCGCTTGGCGGTAAAGTTTTCGACATTCTCGGGAAACTGCTTTTTGGAGATAAACCGTTACGCAATCTGCTCATAGAGGCCATTCGTTACGGAGACAGCCCCGAAGTTCGCGCCCGATACAATGCGATTCTTGACAATGCCATGGATCGCGACAAGCTCCGCGCCCTTATTGCTGATCACGCCCTGGCTCATGATTCAATGGACGCTTCGCGCGTTTTGGCGATCCGGGAAGAGATGGAACGCGCCGAGGCCCGCCGGCTTCAGCCTCATTTCGTCGCGTCCTTTTTCAATGAGTCCTTCAAGCGTCTTGGCGGAACTATTCGGGAAAGAGAGCAAAAACGATATGAGGCAACCCATATCCCGGCAGTCATCCGTAACCGGGACAGGATTATCGGCACACGTAATCCAATACCGCCCCGCTACGAACGCCTGACCTTCGAGAAAGATTTGATCGCCATCGTGGGCAA
>JAISQG010000268.1 GCA_031274335.1 Gracilibacteraceae bacterium | reverse complement strand
ACCGCTTCAGTCGATTCATGGCAATAGCGGCTCCTGGTTCGCCCCAAATTTACACTTGCACAGAACTTGTATGATGAGTTGCAATGATTAAGTTAAGTTAAGTTAAGTTAAGGGAGGTCAACGCCATGGATAGACTGGCAGGAAAAACAGCGGTCGTGACAGGGGTGGGGTCCGGGATTGGGCGTGCTACAGCGCTGATGTTCGCCAAAGAGGGAGCGACGGTGGTCGGTGCTGACTTCAACGCGGAGACGGGCGATGCTACTGTGGAGCAAATCAAGGCCACCGGCGCGGAAGGCATGTTCATCCGGACAAACCTGCGGAGCAGGGAAGATATCAGGGCTTTGACCGAACGAACCTTGCAGGCGTTCGGCCGGATTGATATCCTCGCTAATATCGCCGGAGTGCTGGTTCATAAACCGTTTCTGGAGCAAAACGACGATGATTTCACGCTACTCTGCGAAACAAATTATCGCGCTTACATCTACACAATGCAGGAGATTCTGCCGGTCATGGTCAGGCAGGGGAAGGGCTCGGTCGTCAATGTCGCTTCGATTTCCGCCTTGAAACCGGAACTCAATTCGTATTTTTATGGCGGCTTCAAGGCCGCGGTCAACAAGCTGACCATTGATGTGGCCAAAGAGTTTTCGCCCCGGGGGATCAGATTGAACGTGGTCTGCCCCGGCCCCATCAATACGGGGATGACGCCGGATCATATCAAAAACAGCAAGGAAGAACAGCAGAAACTGGCGGCGGCCGTTTGCCCGATTGGGCGCCTCGGAGAGCCGGAGGATGTTGCATATGTGATACTTTTCCTTGCGTCTGATGAGGCGTCGTTTGTCACCGGATCGACGTATGTAGTCGACGGAGGAGTAAACATCAGCGGATGATCTCCTGTTTGTTTTGAGCAAGCACAGAAGGGCGGCCGGGCGGCCGCCCTTCGCTATATTTCCCCTTGCCTGTTTACGGGTTTTGCGCTAAAATGTAAAAAGCATTTGCGCGGCGGGCGGAAAGGATTTACGCGAATGATTTATGATTTTCTCATCGTGGGGGCCGGCCTGTTTGGCGCCGTGTTCGCCCATGAAATAACAAGCCGGGGCGGGACTTGCCTGGTGATCGACCGGCGGCCCCGCGCGGGCGGCAATCTTTACACGGAAGAAATGGCCGGCGTCAATGTCCATTGCCACGGCGCCCATATTTTTCACACGGACAATAAGGAAATATGGGACTACATGCGGCAATTCGCCGAATTCAACCATTTTGTCAACGCGCCGATCGCCGATTTTCGCGGCGAAATCTACAATTTACCCTTCAATATGAACACTTTCCATCAAATGTGGGGCGTCAAAACCCCGGCGGAGGCGAAGGAAATGATCGCCCGCCAGCGCGCAGACGCCGGAATCACGACACCGCGCAACCTGGAGGAACAGGCGCTTTGCCTGGTGGGGCGCGATATTTACGAAAAACTGATCAAAGGTTACACGGAGAAGCAATGGGGCACGGATTGCCGGAATTTGCCCGCCTTTATCATCAGGCGCCTGCCGCTGCGCTTCACTTATGACAACAATTATTTCAACGACCGCTATCAAGGCATTCCCATCGGCGGCTACACCCCCGTCGTCGAAAAAATGCTGCAGGGCTCCGACGTGCGGCTCGGAGTGGATTACGCCTCTTTCAGCCGCCTGAATCCAGGCCAGGCCGCGCGCACGGTTTACACCGGAGCCATCGACGAGTTTTTTGACTACAGCCTCGGCGTTCTCGGCTACCGCTCCCTGCGGTTTGAGACGGAAATCCTGGACACGGAGAATTACCAGGGCAACGCCATCGTGAATTACACCGACCGCGAGACGCCTTACACGCGGATCATCGAGCACAAGCATTTCGAATTTGGCCGCGGGCCGCGAACCGTCGTCACGCGTGAGTATCCCGCCGCTTGGCGACTGGGCGCGGAGCCGTATTACCCCATAAACAACGAGGAGAACACGGCTTTATATGAAAAATACAAAAGCCTGGCCGGGGAGCGCGGCGATGTGATTTTCGGCGGCCGGCTCGGCGACTACGCTTATTACGATATGGACAAAGTCGTGGGAAAAGCCCTTCAAGCGGCGTTTGACGCCGCCGGCCGGACTTGAGCGAGACTACAGAGCCTTAGGTACGATGATAAAAGGAGCAGACAGCTATGCCAATCAGAATCGCCGACGATCTGCCGGCCCGCAGCATCTTGGAACAGGAAAATATCTTCGTTATGGGGGAAGGCCGCGCGACGCGGCAGGACATCCGGCCGCTCCGCATTGCTCTGCTGAACCTGATGCCGACCAAAATAGTGACGGAGACGCAATATCTTCGCCTTTTGAGCAATTCGCCCCTGCAAATCGACGTCACGCTGCTGCACACGCGTACGCACAAAGCCGTCAACGTGGCAGGCGAGCATTTGACGCAATTTTACAGCAATTTCGACAATGTGCGCGACGAGCGCTTTGACGGGCTGATCGTCACGGGCGCGCCCGTGGAAATGCTGGAGTTTGACGAAGTGGACTATTGGGAGGAACTGACGGAAATCATGCGCTGGTCGCGCCGCTGCGTTTTTTCCACGATGTTCGTCTGCTGGGGGGCGCAGGCCGCGCTGTACTATTTTTACGGCATAAAAAAGCATATCCTGCCGGAAAAAATGTTCGGCGTTTTTGCCCATCGCATACTGCATAAAGCCAACAACCGCTTTTTGCGCGGGTTTGACGATTTGTTTCAAGTGCCGCATTCCCGTCATACCGGCATCCGCTTTGAAGATGTGGCGGCCTGCCCGGAGCTGGAGATCCTTGCCTGTTCGGAAGAGGCCGGTGTTTGCCTGATCGCGGGGCGGGAAGGCCGGCAGCTTTTTATCACCGGCCACCCGGAATACGACCCGTTGACGCTGAAAACGGAGTATGACCGGGACGTCGGGCGCGGGCTGCCCATCGCCGTGCCCAAAAACTATTTCCCCGGCGACGACCCGGCGGCGGAACCGCTCGTGACCTGGCGCAGCCACGCCCATTTGCTCATGACGAACTGGCTGAACTACTATGTCTACCAGGACACGCCTTATGATTTGGCTGACCTCGCGCCGATCGCGGAATGACGCCGTATCAGGTTGCCCGGGAGGCGGCGCGCTTGCGCAGGAAAAGGATGACGACGAGAAACGCGCCGATCAGGGCCATGATGGCCAGCGAGACGAATTTGACCGTCATCGAGGGCACGAGCGTCATGATCATCGGCAAAAA
>JAISQG010000246.1 GCA_031274335.1 Gracilibacteraceae bacterium | reverse complement strand
CCGTAAATTTCAATCACGCGCCCGCGCGGCACGCCGCCGACGCCAAGAGCCATATCCAGGGCGATGGAGCCGGTGGGAATCACCTCCACCGCCAGTTTGGCCGAGGCCTCGCCCAATTTCATGACTGATCCTTTGCCAAACTGTTTCTCAATATTGGCGAGCGCGGTGTTGAGCGCCTTCCGGGTATCATCATTCAGCATTGTGTATCCCCTTTCTTGTTGCGAACATATGTTCGCCATAAGTATAACAGCAACCGCGCGCGCTGTCAAGCGGTTTTAGGAGTGCCGCAAAAAAAGTGTTCATATTCAGCCGTACTCGCCCCTTGTCACTGCGGCACGGCGGTAATTTCTGTCAAAAGGCGGAGTGCCTCGTCCACAGCCTGGCGCCGCACCGCGTCCCGGCCGCCGGCAAAACGGCACTCGCAGGCCCAGGTGCTCGCGGGGCCGGCAATCGCGATCCAGACCAACCCCACCGGTTTGGCCTCTGTGCCGCCGTCCGGCCCGGCCACTCCGGTCGTGGCAACGCTCCAGTCGCTGCCCGACAGGCGGCGCACGCCCTCCGCCATTTCCCGCGCCACTTCCTCGCTCACGGCTCCGTGAAGGCCGAGACTTTCCGTCCGTACTCCCAGGATTTTTTGTTTTACCTCATTCGCGTAACTGATAACGCCACCGAGGTAGTAAGCGCTGCTTCCGGGCATATCGGTGAGCCGACCGCCCAGCAGGCCGCCCGTACACGATTCCGCCGTGCTCAGGGTTTGCCCCGCCTGACGCAGCCGCGCCGCCAGTGTGTCCATATATAAGGCGTCCGGCGTCATGAAAAATTACACATCCTTCCAAATTTTATCGACAGATCCTCAGAACTCGTATAGAAATAAACTCTAATCATTGCGAGCGCAACAAAACAATCCAGTTTCCATGTAGGGCAACCGGCGGCAAGTTCCAAAACATCATAACACAATATGACATGTGCCGCAAGCGTCCCCGAAACGTACACTCTCACAATAATTTCCATTTGACTTTTGCGAGAAGTTGGGGTAAATTAAGGCGTGGAGGCGGCACATGAATCTGGAACAAAAGCTGGAAAAGCTGATAGAATATATCAAGAGCCTGGACAGCCTGTCCGTGGCTTTTTCTGGTGGCACGGACTCCTCCTTTCTTCTCAGCACGGCGCACGCCACGCTGGGCGGACGGGTTCTGGCCGTTACCGCGCGTTCCTGCTCCTTCCCGCTCCGGGAATTGAACGAGGCGATTGCTTTTTGTGCCGGCGCGGGCATAGAGCATGTGATCTGCGATTCCGAGGAACTCGCCGTCGATGGATTTGAGAGCAACCCGCCTAATCGATGTTATTTGTGCAAGAACGAATTGTTTGGTAAAATATGGGAAATAACGCGCGAGCGCGGCTTCGCAAACGTGGCTGACGGTTCCAACCTTGACGACGAGGGCGATTATCGCCCCGGCCTCATCGCCGCGGCCGAACACGGGGTCAAAAGCCCTTTGCGCCATGCCGGCTTGACCAAAGATGATGTCCGCGAGCTTTCGCGGCGGAGCGGTCTGAAAACCTGGAATAAACCCGCTTTTGCCTGTCTGGCTTCACGTTTTCCCTTTGGCGAACGGATAACGGCGGAACGCCTGCGCCAAATAGACCTCAGCGAGCAATATCTGCTTGATCTGGGCCTCAGCCCGGTGCGTGTGCGCTACCACGGCGCCGTCGCCCGCATTGAAACCGGCGAAGACGGATTTGCCGCCCTGGCGGATCGCGCCGTGCGGGAAAAAATATACGCGCGTTTGCGGGAATACGGCTTTACCTACGTGGCGCTGGATCTGCTCGGTTATCGCAGCGGCAGCATGAACGCCACGCTGCCGGGCACAAATTGAATTATATTCATCCGATTCTTACAGGAGGCCAAAGAACCATGAAAACTGTTTTTACCCCCGCGGCCCCCGCCGCCATCGGCCCTTACTCCCAGGCGACCGTGGCGGGCGGGTTTGTCTTTACTTCCGGGCAGCTCGGCCTCGTGCCGGATTCCGGCCTTCTGTGTCCCGGCGGAACCGGGGAGCAGACCGCCCAGGCGATTGAAAACCTCCGGGCGGTGCTGACGGCGGCCGGCAGTGATTTGAGCCGCGTGGTCAAAACCACCTGCTTTCTGAGCGACTTAAACGATTTTGCGCTGTTCAACAGCGTGTATGAAAAATACTTCACCGGTAAGCCTGCCCGCTCCTGCGTGCAAGCGGCGGCGCTCCCCAAAGGCGCTCTGGTGGAAATTGAGGCTGTCGCCGAAGCGTGACAGTCACCCGAGGTGATCATTTTGAAACAATACTGCGTGACCATCGCGCGCGAGTTCGGTTCCGGCGGCAGGCTCATCGGCCGCCGTCTGGCGGAAGAGCTCGGCATTGATTTTTATGACCGTGAACTCATTGCGCTGGCGGCCGCGGAAACGGGGTTCGCCGAAGACTATATCGGCGAGGTGGAGAACGAGAAAACATCCCGCCTCTGCTTTGGCCCGTACGCGCATAACTTTCCGATCGTTACCGCCTTTAACACCGGCCAGTCCGTTTCGGCTCAGGAGCAGGTTTTTCTCGCTCAATCTGCGATCATCCGGCGCCTGGCCGCGGAAAAATCCTGCGTCATCGTCGGCCGCAGCGCCGACTACGTCCTGCGGGACAAAATCTGCTGCGCCCACGTTTTTATTCATGCCCCGCTTGAGTACCGCGTGCGCTTCGCGCAGGAACATTACGGCGAAACCCGTTCGGATCTGGACGCTTATATCAAGCGGCAGGACAAACGCCGCAGCAATTACTGCCGTTATTTCACGCAGCGCAAATGGGGCGCTTCCCACAATTACCATCTTTGCCTTGACAGCAGCGTGGGCCTTGACTCTTCCGTCCGTATTCTGGAAAATTTCGCGCGGGAGTTTTTGCGGAGACTCTCCTGATGAGTCAAGCCGAAAATAAAATGGGAGCCATGCCCGTGGGCCGCCTCCTGTTTTCCATGTCTCTGCCCATGATGATTTCCATGCTTGTGCAGGCGCTGTACAATATAGTGGACAGCATTTTCGTCGCCCAAATCGCGGAAAACGCTCTGACCGCGCTTTCGCTGGCCTTTCCCGTCCAGAACATGATGATTTCCGTGGCGGTCGGCCTGGGTGTGGGCATAAACGCTTTTCTCTCCAAAAGCCTTGGTGAAAAAAACTCCGCCGATGTGAATAAATCAGCGACAAACGGACTGGCCCTCATTTGGGCCGGCTGCGCTGTTTTCGCTTTGGCCGGCTTCCTGCTGACCGATGCGTTTTACCGCCTTCAGACAGATATAGAAGAAATTGCTGTTTATGGGCGAGATTACCTTTCGATCGTCTGCATATTTTCCGTGGGGCTGTTTTGCCAAATAGCTTTTGAGCGCCTGCTGACCTCCACGGGCCGGACTTTTCTGGCCATGATCACACAGTCCGTCGGTGCCATCGCCAATATCATCCTCGACCCCATCATGATTTTCGGCTTGTTCGGCTTCCCGGCCCTCGGCGTCAAAGGAGCGGCCATCGCCACCGTGATCAGCCAGATCCTGGCCTCCGCGCTTGCGCTTTATTTCAATCTGCGCTTCAACCGGGAGATCAGCCTTTCCTTCCGCGGATTCCGCCCGGACGGGCGCGCTATCAGAATAATTTTCTCAGTCGGGCTGCCGGCCATTCTGATGATGTCCATCGGTTCCATTATGATTTACGGCTTGAACAGGATCATCATTTCTTTTACGGCGACGGCCGTCGCCGTGTTCGGCGTGTATTTCCGCTTGCAGAGTTTTATTTTCATGCCGGTTTTCGGGCTGACGAACGCGCTTGTGCCGATTTTGGCCTATAATTACGGGGCGCGCCAGAAAGACCGCATCGTGCGGACAATCCGTCTCAGCATGATTTGCTCCGTCAGCATCATGACGGCCGGTTTCATCATCTTCGAGCTGTTCCCGGACAAATTGCTGATGATGTTTAACGCGACGGATGCCATGCTTGATGTCGGCATAACCGCCCTGCGCGTCATCAGCGTCAGTTTTCTCGGCGCCGGATTTTGCGTCGTGGCCGGGTCGGTGTTTCAGGCATTTGGGCAGGGCGTGGAAAGCCTGATCATCTCCGTCGCGCGCCAGCTCATAGTCCTGCTCCCCGCGGCCTGGCTGCTCTCCTTCTCCGGCTCGCTGGACGCGGTATGGTGGTCGTTCCCCATCGCGGAAATCGTCACGGTCGCTTTAAGCGTTTATTTCATGCGTCGTCTGTATTATCAGAAAATCAAGGATTTGTCCCGTCCGGATCAGGCCAAAACGAGAAAATAATACCCTGCCGCCGTCAGAAAAGCCGGCAGGAGGTTGGCGACTTTTATTTTCGCTTCCAGCGCCATATTGAGGCCGAGGCCGAGGATCATCACGCTGCCGGCGGCGGAAACCTGAGTGATGAGCTCAGGGGAAAGCACGCTCTGCAGGCTGGAAGCGCAGAGGACGATAGCGCCCTGATAAATGAGGATGGACGCGCCGGAAAGCAGGACGCCCGCACCGAGAGCCGAAGCGAACACCATCGCCGAAACGCCGTCGATGACGGATTTGGTGAAAATGACGCTGTGGTCCCCGCGCAAACCGCTGTCGATTGAGCCGACAATCGCCATCGCGCCGACGCAGAAAAGCAGGGTGGCCGTGACAAAACCCTCGGCTATCTGGGAACCGCCGCCTTTTCCGCTCATTTTAGCCTGAATCCACAGGCCAAAGCGATTAAGGCGGCCGTCCAGATCCAGGGCTTCGCCAAGCAGCGTGCCGGAAGCCAGCGCCGCTACAAGCAGCATCGCGTCTCCCTGAATGGCGCCACTCAGCCCGATGACGCAGACGCACAGACCCATGACCCGCAGCAGATTTTCCGTGACGCGGCTGGACAGGCGGCCCTTGAGCAGCAAGCCGATGCCGCCGCCCACCAGCACCGCCGCCATATTGACAAAAGTACCTAACATACGTTTTCCTTCAGTTTACACCGATAAGCAGCATTCCTCGTCGAACCAAGAATCCCCCGGCTTCAGACGTGGAGAGTTGTCAAAGTATTGCGGAGGTTGTCTGCGTATTGCGCAATGCCAGGGCCAGACGCTGAAAATCCTCCGCCTTCAGCCGTTCCGCCCGCGTGTCCGGAGGGATGCCGGCTTCCGCCAGCAAAGAGCGCAGAGATTCCCTGTTTTTTGGCCAGGAGACGCCGAGGGAATTGAGGATCGTCTTCCGCCTCTGAGAAAAGGCCGCCCGCGCCACGGCCAGCAATTCTTCCTCCGGGAGCAACAGGCCGGGAAAAGGGCGCGGTTTCAGGCGCACGACGGCGGAGGTCACTTTAGGTGCGGGGTGAAAAGCTTCCGGCGGCACTAGGAAAAGAAATTCCGTTTCCGCATAAAGCAGGGCAGCCACGGAAAGAACGCCGTAAGCCTTGCCGCCCGGAACGGCCGTGAGGCGCTCCGCCACTTCCTTTTGCACCATAACCGTAATAAGTCCGAGCGACTCCCGCTGGCGCAAAAAATGCATCAGCAGGGGATTGGCGATATAATAAGGCAAATTGCCGCAGACCGCGCCTTTGGCCCCGCCCCATAAGTCCGCCAGGCGCACGGTTCTGGCGTCGGCGTGGAGGAGCCGCAGGGAGCGGCCGGCAAATTCACGCCGCAGGACGGCGATTTTATCCCCATCCAATTCCGCTGCCCACAGGCGATCCGATTCACCGGCGGCGTCCAGCCGCCGGAGCAGGACGCGTGTCAGCGCGCCGAGACCGGGCCCGATTTCCAGCACCGGCCCGCCCGCCGCCGGCAACGCCGCCTCCGCCACGCGCTCCAGCACCGCGTCGTCAATCAAATAGTTTTGGCCGAGCGATTTTTTGGCCCGGTCGCCGCGGCCCGCCCGCCTGAGATATGCCAGCGCCGATTCGGCCTGCGCGTCGCTCATTCATACCCTCCCCGCCCTCCGGAAGCTTTTCCGCCGAAGGGCCGCTTTTATTTTACGCGAAAAACGAGCAAAAGAAAAGATATTTTATTTCCCACTTGCACTGTTTGGTTAAAAAAGGTGGCCGGTGGCCGGTGGCCGTGCGTCTCTACGGTTGGTACAGCTAAAACCGTTGACAGGCGCGGCGGCAAAAGCTATAATTTAAGCGAACAGTTCCTTAGAATCACTGACATGTTCCCAATGGGGGTATCCGTGTCAAGCAGCCTCAGTGAAGCAGGATGGACTTCGCCCCCACGAAAGGACGGGAACAAACGGGAAAAAGGCCCTCGTCATCAGCAATCGAAAATAATATCGCCTTGTTTCACCATACTTCGCGTCCTTTCGGTTCGTCGTATTCTTCCCACTCGGTACTATTTCACCGTCCTTCTAGAACAAATAGCGCCGTACTGGGCGTTTGGCATCGTGCTGGGTTCCGCTGTTTCGGTTTTCGGCAAGGAAAAAATCCACGGTCTTTTATCTGCCATGCAGGGCAAGCGTTTTGGCGCGTTCGGGGTGATTCCGGCAAGCCTGCTC
>JAISQG010000201.1 GCA_031274335.1 Gracilibacteraceae bacterium | reverse complement strand
GTCAGCTCATCCGGAGCTTGTAACTTCAATGTGCCCGTGATGGTCAGCAAATCATATTCGACCGTTATTTCCGTGACCGCCACTCCTTCCGGCAGGGCATCTCCGATCCTGACGATGTTTGTGCTCAATTTGCTGGCGGAAGCCAGCAGATTGTTGATGTTCTGCGTGGTGTCCCTCACTCCGTTGACTATGGTTTCCTCGTCCTTCAACGCGCTGATTGCATTCTGCAATTGTGCTTCCTGATCCTGCAGCGCGGCGATCTGAGTACCGTAACTCCACTTGAACACCATCGTCGTCAGAAAAACCAGCAACATGAACGCCGCCACACCGATCGTGAGAATCACGAGCAACCGCGCGCGCTTTCCCTGCTGCAGCTGGGTCTTATACTCAGGCGGTAATAAACTGACGCCGTGCATTTTACACCTCCATGCCTTTTTTTGCCAAACTGATGCAACCCGCGTATATTTGTACGGGCAATACGCTCGCCATGCTCTGGTATAATTTGGGCACGCTCACGTTAATGCCGATCTGCCCGCCCACATGCGTGGCTATGCGCTGCAACTCGTCCTCGCCGGCCATGCCGTATAAATAGACCATTTCCAGCGCTTTGTCATTCTGCATACGGTAATAATTGACCGATGACATCATTTCCGCCGCCAGAACTTCCTTCAGCGAAGTGAGGCACATTTCCGTCAGCGTACCGCCGCGGATGATTTCCTGCCGGATGCCCGGCGCCATCTGCACCGCGCGGGCAAAGGCAATGGTCTCGCCGTTGAATATCAGAATATTCAACGTACTGCTCTCGAATTGCAGAACGCCGAAAACTTCCGTGCGGCTGGCGGCCAAGGCGGCGCGTCCCACCGCTAGCAGGCCGGCGTCGATATCGTGGATGATCAGCCGGGCGCTCGAGGCCATCTGCATGATTTCCTGCAGCATCTTCTTCCGTGCCCCCACCAGCAGAACATTCAGGAATTCCTCCTGACCGTTCATGCGCGTCTGGCAGGGCACATAATCCAGCTGCAACTCCGCCAGCGGCAGGGGTATGAATTCCTGGGCCTGAAGCATTATCAGATTGCGCTGTTTTTCCGGTGTCATTTTGCGGAACGAAGCCATCCGAACGATCACATTCTGATTGTTGACGCCGATGCAAACATCGGCACCCTTGAACGAGTTTTGCTTCAACAACGCCTTCAACGCCCTGCTCGCCTCGTCCGGCCGGGCTATAAAGCCCTCCTCCACGACTCCGGGTGCCAGCGGCGCTTTGCCGTAAGCCTCCACGCGGTCGCCACTCATTTCCACCGCTCTGAGCTCATGCACGTCGATTTCAAGGCCGATCATTTTTTTTGCCATAACACACCTCTTTTCTTAACAATATTCCACTATATCAGCCTCCGGTGGCTGCGCTGTTGACAATAGAGGTAAACATGGGTATATACATGGCGATGATCATGCTGCCAACGAGCAAGCCGATGCCGATGAGCATAAAAGGTTCCAGCAATTGCGCCAGCTGGCGCGAGAGCAGGGTCACGTCCTCCTCGTAAAAATCCGCGACGCGGTCAAGCAGATCCGGTAATGTACCCGACTCTTCCCCGACCGCGATCATATGCGTGACCATCGGCGGGAAGACGCCGCTCTGCTCCAGCGGGGCCGCTATGCTGCGCCCTTCTTCGATCTGGTGGGCCGCCTGGTCAACGATTGCGGCCAGCACGTCGCTGCCGGCCGTGGGCCCGGCGCTTTGCAGAGCCTGGACTATGGGGATGCCGCCCTCCAGCAAAGTGGCCAGCGTGCGGCAAAAACGGGCGATAACCGATTTGAGATTGAGTTCTCCGAAAACCGGCATGTGCAGCTTATTGTTTTCATACAGCCGGTGTCCGGTCGGGCTTTTAATGAAAGCCATGAGCAGGACTATGAAGACAGCCGCCCCCAGCAACCAAAAATACCAGAAGCCGCGAACGCTGGCGGATAAATTGAAAATGACCTTGGAAATGCCCGGTATTTCCGTGCCCTCCACGATCATGCCCTCGAAAATCGGCACGAGAAAAATGAGCATGGCAAAGAAAACAACCGAGGCGAAAATCATGATAATCCGCGGATAGTTCATCGCGCTCTTCACGCTGTCACTCAGCTGCTTGTCCCGGCGCAGCTGTTCGGCCAAGCGCAGGAGAGTCGTCTCCAGAATGCCGCCCAATTCGCCGGCCCGCAGCATCGAAACATAAAGTTCGTTAAACACTTTCGGATGACGCTCAAAGGCGTCGCCAAGCCCCGACCCGCCCTCCACGTCATGGGCGATCGCCTCCAGCGCCTCAGCCATCGTTTGATTTGTGGTCTGTTTGCTCAAAGTGGAAATCGCCCGCGTGACCGGGATGCCGGCGTTGATCATCGCCCCGAGCTGGCGGCTGAACACGGAAAGATCGCCCAGCGATACGCCCCGACTGATACCGAAAAGCGGTTTGCTCTTCTTTTTGGTTTTATCCTTCGTTTCCTGCAGGTCATAGGCCGTGAGGCCGCCCTCCTGCAACCTGTTTATGGCCATCGTCTGGCTGTCCGCGCTTATTTCCCCCGTGACGACCTGGCCCTGTAGATTAAATGCTTCGTAACGAAATAACGCCATATGATTCCTCCGTCAAAACACAGCCTGCTGTATCAACCGCTCCAATTCGCTTCTGTCCACGGCGTTTTCCAGCGCGTCCTTACGCGTCACCCGGCCCTGCTGCATAAGCCGCAAAAGTGCCTGGTCGAGCGTCTGCATCCCCACATTCTGTCCGGTCTGGATGCTGCTGTACAGCTGGTGTTCTTTGCCTTCCCGGATGATGCTGCGCACCGCCGGCGTGTCGATCATGTATTCGATGGCCGCCACGCGCCCCTTGCCGTCCGCCGTAGGCAAGAGCTTTTGCGAAATAACCGCCCGCAACGAATTGGCGAGCTGCTGCCGTATCTGCTGGCGCTGCCCTTCGGGAAATGAGTCTATAATGCGGGAAATCGTCAGCGGCGCTGTCTGCGTGTGCAAAGTCGAAAAAACGAGATGACCGGTTTCCGCCGCAGTCACGGCGATGCCGATGCTCTCGACATCCCGCATCTCGCCTATCATTATGACGTCGGGGTCATGTCTCAGCACCTGCCGCAGCGCGTTGGCAAAGCTGTGCGTGTCCGTCCCGATTTCCCTCTGCCGAATGATGGAGCGCTTGTGCGAGTGCAAAAATTCTATCGGATCCTCCACCGTGACGATGTTGTGCGCGAGGTTTTCATTGATCAGATTGATCATGGCCGCGAGCGTGGTGGATTTGCCGCTGCCCGTCGGCCCCGTCACGAGCACAAGCCCGCGCGGCAGAGAACATAGGCGGCGCGCGTCGTCCGGCAGCCCGAGATCGTCAAATTTGGGAATGACAAACGGCACGGCCCGGAAAACCGCCGCCAATGTGCCGCGCTGCCAAATAATGTTACCGCGGAAACGACCGCAATCCTGAATGGCGTAAGAGAAATCCAATTCCCACACTTCGCGCAAATGCGCTTTCTGTTCCTCTTTCAGGAGTGGCATGAGGAGATCTTCGACCTCCTGCGGTTTGAGCGGAGACCAGTCCTCTTCCTCGGTCAGTGCGCCGTTGATGCGGATGCATGGTTTTTTCGCGACGGCAATATGCAAATCAGAACCTTTTTTTAAAACCGTTTGCCGCAGCAGCTCGTCGATGCTTCTCTCCATGACGTTATCGTCAGCCGCCGATTTGCGAAACGACATCCATGACTTCCGCCACTTCTTCCGGCGTCCCGCGCAAATACATGATATAATTGTAGCTGCCGCTGCTGGATTTGGAAATATTGCTGGATATATAGAAGCGCGAAGGCGAAATGCCGGTCATCTCACAGATCAAATCCCGGCGGATCTGCAGCCTGGTATAGCCGTCCTCATCCTGAGCGGAATCCACCACGCGCTTCACCGTCGTGGATGATTGCTTGGCGTCCACGATCTCCTGGATTCTGGCGACAACGGCAAAATCATCATCGTTGCCCACATACAGCAGGTTCATCGAATCCGCCTGCATCACGATGCCGGGCCTGTAGCCGAGGCTTTCCAGAAGCGCGCTGAATTCCATTCCGGTCAAATACGAGAGCTGGATGAATTTCAAATGATCGGGCAAAGCGTCGCTGCCGCCAGAAATCATATCGGAATTATCGAGCATCTCAATGACCTGCCTGGCCTTCGCCAGTTCCGCCGGCAGGCCCTTAATCCACAGATCCCGTGAAGCGCTTTCATGGTGAAGGAATTCGAACGATCCGTCCATCAACGTACTGATTTCTTGCGCCACCCCTTCACCCGTCATATAACGCAACTTGATATGAGTGATGACCTCTTCCTCATAAAAAGAACTGTCAATATCACTGCGGGAGGCGACAATCACGGTCGTGCCCTTGCGCACGTACTTCATGTCCGCAAGCCGTGTCACATAATCCAGCAGCGTGGCCGGCGAGATATTGTCCAATTTCAGCGTGATCTCTTTTGCTCCACCCTTGTAAACAATATTGTAGCCCGTGCTGACGGCCAGGGCTG
>JAISQG010000093.1 GCA_031274335.1 Gracilibacteraceae bacterium | reverse complement strand
CAGGTAGCCGAGGCGGTGAAAACAGGCGTGCGTATGGGCGGCGGCACACCGCTGGAGTTTCCGGTGATCGCCATCTGTGACGGTTTGGCGATGGGACACGAAGGGATGCATTTTTCCCTGGCCAGCCGCGAAATCATCGCCGATTCCGTGGAACTTATGGCGCGCGCGCACGCACTCGACGCGCTGGTTTTCATAACCAGTTGTGATAAGGTGGTGCCCGGCATGCTCATGGCCGCTTTGCGCCTCAATCTGCCCGCGATTATCGTCAGCGGCGGTCCGATGTTGCCGGGGCGGTTTGAGGGACAACGGATTGATTTCATCACATCCTATGAAGGAATCGGCCGGGTTCACAGCGGGCAAAAGGATGAAAACTGGCTCCGGGCGCTGGAAGAAAGCGCATGTCCGACTTGCGGCTCCTGCGCCGGCATGTTCACGGCCAATTCGATGAACTGCCTGACGGAAGCGCTCGGCATGGCGCTGCCCGGCAACGGCACCATACCGGCCGTGTATTCCGAACGCCTTATCCTGGCCAAAGAATCCGGCTTGCAAGTGATGGAGCTGCTGCGCCGAGACATCCGGCCCCGCGGCATCGTGACGGCCGCATCCGTCCGCAACGGCATCGCCGCCGATATGGCGCTCGGTTGTTCGACCAATACGATGCTGCATCTGCCGGCTGTCGCGGGGGAGGGCGGTATAGATTTCCGCTTGCGCGAGGTCAATGCCATCAGTGACGCGACGCCGCAGATTTGCAAATTGTCTCCGGCGGTGGGTGGGCATTTTCTCGTGGACGTCAACGAAGCCGGCGGCATCAGTGCCGTGCTGGCGCGCCTGCTTGCGGGAGGGCTGATTGACGGTGGCGTCATGACTGTTTCCGGCTGTACGCTGGCCGAGCGCGTGGCCGGGGTCCGCGTGACTGATGACAGCGTCATCCGCCCGCTGGATCGCCCCTATTCGCACAAAGGCGGTTTAAGCATCCTGTTCGGCAATCTGGCGCCGGAGGGCGCGGTGATCAAAGTGGGCGCGCTGGCCGACCCGGCGATGGTTTTTACCGGCACAGCCAGGGTTTTTGACGGAGAGGACGCGGCGGGCGAAGCCATCCGCCACGGGCAGATACGTCAGGGTGATGCGGTGTTCATCCGCTATGAAGGGCCGAAAGGCGGGCCGGGTATGCGCGAAATGCTGGGGCCGACGGCGACTCTGGCCGGCATGGGTCTGGACGAATCGGTGGCGCTTTTGACGGACGGGCGGTTTTCCGGCGGGAGCCGGGGGCTGTCCATCGGGCATATTTCGCCGGAAGCGGCTTTGGGCGGCGATATTGCCTTTGTCGCGGATGGCGACCAAATCCGTGTCGATCTCCGGGCGCGGACTTTGGACTGGCTCGTGCCGGAGGAGGAGAAAGCGCGGCGCCGCGCGAATTTTGACCCGGAGAAGGGCATGGAGAAGGCGCGCCGCGTCGCGGGCCGGACGGGGTATCTTGGCCGCTATGCTCAATTTGTCCAGTCGGCGGACAAAGGAGCGGCTTTGCGCCCTGTGGAATGAGACTACACCAGGATTGCTTGGTAATAATTGGTAAGAAGGAGTTCTGTTTATATATATGCGGAATGAAGAAAAAAAACCGCCCGGTTCGCCGCGCAGCGGCGCGCGCGAGCTGCTGGAAAATTTAGCGGACGCGGGCGTGGAAGTGATATTCGGTTATCCGGGCGGCGCGGTACTGACAATTTATGACGCGCTGCTGGAAAGCCCCATCCGTCATGTTCTGCCGCGGCATGAACAATCGGCTGTCCATGCCGCGGACGCTTACGCGCGGGTCAGCGGCCGGATTGGTGTGTGTCTGGCGACATCGGGGCCGGGCGCGGCCAATATGGTGACGGGAATCGCCAATGCTTTTATGGATTCCATTCCCGTGCTCATCATCACGGGCCAGGTTTCCACCCGCCTGCTGGGAACGGATTCTTTCCAGGAAGTGGATATCACAGGCATCACCATGCCGATTACAAAACACAATTACCTGGTCAAACAGACGCAGGACATCCCGCGCATTGTGCGGGAAGCCATCCATATCGCAACGACAGGTCGGCCCGGCCCGGTGCTGATCGATCTGCCGCGGGACGTGCTGGACGGGGAAATGAAACCGGAGAAGTCCGTGCCGGCGGAATTGAAAAGCTATAAATTTTTTACCAAAGGGAATCCGGGCCAGATCAAAGAAGCGGCTAAAGCCCTGATGCAGAGTAAAAAACCGGTAATTTACGCCGGCGGCGGCATCATCACTTCCGGCGCGGACGATTTGCTGCGGGAATTGGCTGAAAAAACAGGTGTTCCGGTTGTGACCACGCTGAACGGCATCGGCAGTATCCAGGCCCGCCATCCGAACAATCTGGGCATGGTCGGCATGCATGGCACGACGACGGCCAATCTGGCCGTACACGAATGTGACCTGCTGTTGGCGATTGGCGTGCGCTTTGACGATCGGGTGACAAGCGGCTTGACGAAACGGTTCGCCCCCAAAGCCCAGGTTTTGCACATTGACATCGACCCGGCGGAAATCGGCAAGGTTCTTCGCCCGCGCATCCCGATTGTCGGCGACGCCCGCCTGGTTCTGGCGGATTTGCTGCCGCTGACGGCGGCCTGCGCCATTGAGCCCTGGATGCGGACGCTCCGGCAATGGCAGGACGAGTATCCGCTTTGCTACGAACCGGACGGGCATTTAAACCCGCAGCTTATCATGGAGACTATGGGCGAAATCGGCGGCGACGACGCCTATGTCGTCACGGACGTGGGGCAGCATCAGATGTGGGCCGCCCAATTTTATCCCGTCATGCAGGCGCGGCATTTTATCACCAGCGCCGGGCTGGGTACTATGGGTTTTGGCCTGCCGGCCGCCATCGGCGCGCAAATAGCCAGGCCGGACGCTTTGATTTATCTTGTGACCGGGGACGGCTCTTTTCAGATGAATGTGCAGGAGCTGGCCACGCTCCGGCAATACGATTTGCCGGTGAAAATCATTCTGATGAACAACGGCGTCCTGGGTATGGTGCGCCAGTTTCAGCAGACCTTTTACCGGGAACGCTACAATGAAATCCAACTCACGGCCAACCCGGATTTTATCGCGCTGGCCGCGGCTTACGGCATTAAAGGCTTGCGGGTGACCCGGCCGGCGGAAACGGCGCCCGCGCTGCGGGAGGCTGTGAGCGTGCGGGAACCGGTGCTGCTGGATTTTGCCATATCGCCGGATGAAGTGGTGCTGCCGATGATTCATCCGGGTAAGGTGATCACCGAGATGCTGGAAGGGGGCGAAGGCGATGCTTAGAACGCTAGCGGTGCTGGTGGACAACAGTCCGGGCGTGCTGGCGCGAATTTCCGGTCTTTTTGCCCGCCGCGCCTTCAATATATACAGCCTGACGGTTTGTCAGACGGAAAACCCGCTTATTTCCCTCATGATTATCGTCGTGGAAGCGGATGCGGAACGGATCGAGCAGGTGACAAAGCAGCTGCATAAGCAGGTGGTGGTGCACAAAGTGACGGATTTGACGGAGATGGAAGTCGTCAACCGGGAGATGGCGCTCGTGCGCGTGAAAGTAAAGCAGGACACGCGTCTGGAAATCCTGCAGGTGGTGGACGTGTTTCGCGGGCGGGTCGTCGATCTCGGCCGCGGCAGCCTGACTGTGGAGATGACTGGGGACGAGGGCAAAATCAACGCTTTTTTGCGGGCCATGCGTCCGCACGGAGTGCAGGAACTCGTTCGCACCGGGACAATCGCTTTGACGCGCGCGGAACCGTAAAAAATACCATACAGAAAGAATTGGTGGCGTGAGTAAGGAAATCATTTTGGGCAACGGGGCCATTGCGCTCGGAGCCATAGCGGCGGGAGTGCGCCTTGTGGCCGGCTATCCGGGCACACCGTCAACGGAAGTGCTGCAGACGGTGGAAGAATTCAATGCGGATGGCGCCATTCATGTCGAATGGTCCGCAAATGAAAAAGCCGCGCTGGAAGTGGCGGCCGGCGCGGCTTGGAGCGGGGCGCGCGCTATGGCGGCCATGAAGCAGGTGGGGCTCAACGTGGCGGCGGATCCGCTCATGAGTTTGGTTTACGTGGGCGTCAAGGGCGGGCTGGTGCTCGTTGTGGCTGACGACCCCGGCCCGATTTCTTCGCAGACGGAGCAGGACACGCGATTATTTGGCGCTTTTGCCAATGTGCCCGTCCTTGACCCGTCCGACCCGGAGGAAGCCTACGAAATGGCTATCCGCGCCTTTGACCTCTCTGAGCGCTACGGTCTGCCTGTGATTTTGCGGCCGACGACCAAGGTGTGCCACGCGAGCGGCGTCGTGGATTTGAGCGCGGAGCGCCGGCCTTTTGCGCCCGCCCGCCTTGAGAAATCTCCGCGCTGGGTGATTTTTCCGCCGCTGTCTTACCGGCGGCACGGAGAATTTGAGAAACAGCAGCCGGAGATCGCGGCGGAATTTGACGCATCGCCTTTCAACCGGCTGGAGGGCGCGGGGAAGCTGGGATTGGCCGCGGGCGGTGTCACTTACGCGATTTTGCGCGACGTTCTCATGGCGCGCGCCGGAACGTCCGACTGGGCGGAAGCAATGGAATTCTCCGGTGTCAGCGTGCTCAAAGTCGGCGCGGTTTTCCCGCCGCCGGAAGGCCTCTACCGGCGTTTCCTCGCTCAAACGGAGCGTGTGCTGGTTCTGGAGGAGCTCGACCCGGTCATTGAGGAACAGCTTTTGCGCCTCAAAGGGGCGGAGGGCATTGCCACGCCTGTGAGCGGCAAGACGGACGGCTTTGTCGCCCCGAACGGGGAAATTCTGTTCGAGCAGGCGGAACGCTATACGGCGGCCTTCCTGCCCGGTCCGGCGCTCCCGGACGCGGGGGAGCGCGATCCGCTTCCGGAGTGGCCGCAGCGCGCTCCCGTGCTTTGCGCCGGTTGCCC
>JAISQG010000045.1 GCA_031274335.1 Gracilibacteraceae bacterium | reverse complement strand
CGGATTCTATCGGTTAAGTTATAAGGATAGTGTTTTATGAATGATCTGTTCAGGCGGATGAAAAGCCCGATGGCTTTTTGCCTTATTTTTTTGCTTGCCCTGCTTCCGCCGGCGCCTGTCCTAGGGGCGCCGCATTCTTCCGAGACTCTTTTGGCCAAACTGCCTCCTCTGGTTGCGCAATCCGATTTTGCCTGGCCTCAAGGCGTGGAGTCGGTGTCACATCTTTTTCACACTGAGGGATCAGAGGCCGGGCGTCTCCGAGCTCTGAGCGCGTATGACGTTGTCTCCGACACCGCTGATCCATACATTACCGCTTTGGACACTTTCCTCCCGCAGGCGGAAGTCGTCTCTCCCATCGAGCCCGGAGACTGGTACGTTCTGCGGGTGGAGGAAAACGCGGCCGCGGATGTTCTGAGCGCGCTTCTGGCCGATCCAGCCGTCCTGGCCGCCGAACCAGACTATCCGATCAGCGCCGGCGCTTTTACCGCCGGCGAACTGCGGGCGGCGGAACTTGCTCAATACCACCTTGATTCTTATGGCATACCGCAGGGCCTCAGCCAGGTTTCCGCTCCCGGCCTCGGCGTGCGCGTCGCTGTGCTGGACAGCGGCACGGATATCACTCATCCCGATTTGGTCGCGAATATCGACACCTCCTACACAGGGCCAAGAAACTTTATTCCCGGCAAAAATTCGTCCGATGTCACGGACGGTTACGGACACGGCACAATGGTGGCCGGGCTCATCGCCGCGAACGGACAGGCCAGGGGCGTCGCTCCCCTGGCTAAAATCATTCCGATAAAGGTGCTGGATGAGAACGGCATGGGCAGCACGAGTAATCTGACCGCCGCCATAAACGCGGTGAAAGGCAGCGCCGACATCATTAACCTGAGTCTCGGCGCCACCGCGCCCAGCGCCGCCCTGAACGAAGCGATACTCAGCGCCTGGCAGTCCAACTGCCTTGTCGTGAGCTCCGCCGGCAACGACGGCCTGCCTAACGCGCCGGTTGACGGAACAGGCGTGTATGCCGCCGTCTATCCCGCCGCCAGCATCGGCGCCATCGGAGTTATGGCCGCGACCGGAACACCGGCGGCCGGCGGCGATGTTCTGGCGCCGTTTTCCAATTGGGATGTGACACCCGATGACCGCGTGGAATACCATGTAATGGCCCCCGGAACTTCTTTGCAAAGCACGGCGGCGGGCGGCGGATACCGCACGGGCAACGGCACCTCTTTTGCCGCGCCGGTGGTCAGCGGCATGGCGGCCGTTTTGCTTAGCGCTTTGCGCGAAGCCAGTCCGGGCGCGCAAATTACGAACGCCGATCTTTTCACGCGCGTTGCCGGCAGCGGGGAAACCGTCCGTGGGAAAACCGTCGGCGACCGGATTTACCTCCTGCGCCAGGCTCGCCTTGACAATATGCTGAATATTCTGCCTTCGACTAAGGTCATCATCGACCAGGACTCTCTGACGGGCGAATTAACGGCGGGCAGCGAGCCCAATCAGCTTGCGCTGGAAGTTTTCGCCCTGCGCGGGACTTTGGCGAACGCGACGCTGCGTCTCACGTCCCAAACCCCCAACGTGCGCTTTGACGGCGGTGCCTCCGCCATCAGCATCAACCTAGGCGCGCTGCCGGCCAATACGCGCAAGACAGCCCCGTTCAGCGTTTATGTCAGCGAGTCCGTACCCAACGGCACGGAGGCGGTGTTCAGCGTTTCCCTCGCTTCCGGCGGCGTCTCCAGCCTTTCTCTGCGCAAAACGGTTTCCCGCCGCGCTCATATCGGAGGCGACATTCTGGCCGGACACAACGCGTTAACCCTGGATTCGTCCTCCGCTTGGACCATCGATTCGCCCGTCTATATCCCCGCCGGCAAAACTCTTACCATCGCCGCCGGCACGGACGTAACCTTTGGCGCCGCGCTCACGAACGCCGGCACGCTGAAAATCGAAGGCACGGCCGAGCGGCCGGTCACGCTCCATCCCACGGATTCCGAAAACGGCCGGGTGACGATAGAAAACAGCGCAACCGCCGCCCGTGCCACCCTCAGCTATGTAAAAATAACCAACCCGGACTTAAAAGTCAGTTCCATCGACCACGCTTATTGGAGCGGCCGCGGCACGGCGGCGCGACCTTTGCATGTCGAAGCGGGCACGGTTTCTTATTCTCAGGCTTCTGATTTTTACCATGCTGTGATTAAAGGCCATATCGATCGCAGCTCTTTCAGCTATATGGCGGATGTGAGCATCGGCGGCGGCAATATCAGCAATTGCACGTTTATGAACAATGTCCTGCCGTCCGAGTCTTCCGCCGCGCTGACCGGCATAGATCTGGCCGGAGTCCCGGCTTTTACGCGCAACGCTGTTCTGACGCCGCTCCGCTTTGTCGGCACCGCCGGTTCCGCTTACGATTTGCGCGGCAATTATTTTGACCTGACTCATTCCGTTCAGGCACAAGCCTCCGATTTCGGCCTTTACGACACTTTGGGTGAGCTGGCGCCCGGTATCCGCATAACGGCTGACGCGGAGCCGCAGCCGTCCCTGACCGCTGACTGCCCTCCGTTTATCCTCTATGCCTCCGGCCTCCCGGCAGACGCCAGGGTTGCTGGGTATCACACCAACCGCCTCCTGCTGACCTTTAACACCGATATGGCGCCTTCCCCGCAGTCCGTGCTGGAATTGCTGCACCGCCAGGGCGCTTCCCTCACGCCCGCTTTTTTCTATAACCGGCGCGCGGTGAGCGGCGAATGGATCGGACCCCGCACCTGGCGGCTTGACGCGCAAACGTTTTATTCTTCCGCTTTCGTTTCGGCGGCCGGCCTGCGCTGGGCTAAAGACGAATGGCTTTGCACTCCGGACGGCGAGCGGCGGCTTAAT
>JAISQG010000038.1 GCA_031274335.1 Gracilibacteraceae bacterium | reverse complement strand
CAGCCGCCCTTGGAACTGGTCGCCGACGTATACAATGTCAACGCCGGCCGCAACAGGGAACTGATGGCCGATTTGCGAATCGGCACAAACTCCACCGGCAAATGCTTCGCATTTGCTAGGCAACACGCAACGCTTCACGTTGCGTGATTGCGGTGTCGTATGGCCAAAAGCCCCGCGCTCAAAGGCTATGCGGAGTTCATCGCGAAAGTGCGCGAGTCCGCCCGGGCCATGAAACTGGAGGACGCAATCAAAGCGGCCATAGAATACTGTGTGGAACGCGATATTTTGAGGGAATTTTTACAGGCAAACGAAAAGGAGGTCACCAACATGCTGTCGAGGAAATTCAATCTGGACGATGCCATCGAAGTCTGGAAGGAAGAGGCCCGCGAAGACGGGCTTGCGGAAGGCATGGAAAAAGGCATTGAAAAGGGTAGGGCGGAAGGCCGGGCGGAAATTCTGCAAATGCTTCGCTCCGGCGTAAGCACGGAGGAAATTGAGCGGCGCCTGGCCGATTTGTCAGTTTAGATGAAGATGGCTCGACATTAACTTCCGTTACGCACTTTGCCTTAAAGCGCGAAAGCCCGCCGGATTAGATCCCGCAAAGCCTCAGCGTCCTCCGCCCGCATCGCCTCCGCCCGCCAGAGAGCCGCGCCGCGCACGCCTTTGACATACCAGGCAAAATGCTTGCGCATTTCGCGTGTGCCGATATGCTCGCCCTTGTAACACAAAAGCTTGTCCAAATGGCGGCAGGCCACACGGCCGCGCTCCCGCTCCGCAGGCGGCGGGTCGGCCTCCGCGCCGGCGAGAACGGCGGCGGCCGCGGCCAAAATCCACGGATTGCCCAGCGCGGCGCGGCCGATCATCACTCCGGCGCAGCCGGTTTCCGCCAGCATGGCCCGCGCGTCCCCGGGCGAAGCGATGTCGCCGTTGGCGATGACCGGCAGCGACGTGGCGGCCCGCACGGCGGCGATGCCCGCTCGGTTTGCGCGTCCGGCGTAATACTGCTCCCGTGTTCGCCCATGTACCGTGAGAAAAGCGACGCCCGCCTCCTCCAGGCGCGGCGCCAGCCGGACCGCTGCGTCCGCGTCCGCGCCGTCCCAGCCCAGCCGGCATTTGACGGAGACGGGTAAAGGCACGGCGCGTGCCACCGCCCGCGCAACAGAGGCCGCTTTGGGCAGATCGCGCAACAGTGCCGCCCCTTCGCCGTTTTTCACAATTTTCGGGGCCGGGCAGCCCATATTGATATCTATGCCGTCCGCGCCGGCTCCGGCCAGAATTTGGGCGGCGGCGGACAGCTCTTCCGCGTTATGGCCGAAAAGCTGCACGAAGCGGGGAGGCGCTTCTTGGCCCAAAGCCAGCATGTCCCATGTTTTGCGGTTTTGAGACAACAGGGCTTTGGCACTGATCATTTCCGTTATGACGTGAACAGGGCCCAGTTCCCGCGCGATTTCCCGAAAAGCGCGGTCGGCGGCGCCCGCCATCGGCGCGAGAAAAACCGGCGGAGCGCCGGTTCGGGCCAACGGCACTGATAAAGCTTGCATAGGCTAAGCTCCGGGCAGGCCGAAAATGCAGGCCAGCCGGAAGGCCCGCTCCGCCGCGTCGCTCACAAGCCGGGCCGCGTCCGCCATCGCTTCGTCCAGCGGCATCGGACGGTCGCAAATCGGCACGACGGCGCTCAGGCCCCCGGCATATAAGGCATCCGCGCCGGCGGTCACGGCGCCGACGATGGCGACGGCCGGTTTGCCCAGAGCTTTGGCGCGAGCCGCCACGCCCAGCGGCAGCTTGCCAAAAGCCGATTGAGCGTCCATGCGCCCTTCGCCGGTCACGACCACATCGCAGTCCGCCAGCATTTTGTCAAAATCCAGGGCGTCAAGCACCGCTTCCGTTCCGCGCCGGAGCTCGGCGCCCGCAAAAACAAGGAGTCCCGCTCCCAGCCCACCGGCCGCGCCCGCTCCGGGCGTCGCGGCTATGTCCCTGCCCAGATCCGCGCGTATTATTTCCGCATAATGCGCGAGGCAGGCATCCAGTTCCGCGGCATCCGTCGGCGAGGCGCCTTTTTGCGGCCCGTAGACAAAAGAAGCGCCCAGCGGCCCGCACAAAGGGTTAGTCACGTCGGAAATCACGACGACTTCGGTTTTCCGGAGGCGTGCGTCGAGCCCGCTTATGTCAATCCGGGCCAGCCGGCGGAGCGCGCCGCCCCCCGGCGGCAGTTCGGCCCCCGTTTCGTCGAGCAGGCGCGCGCCTAAGGCTTGCGCCATGCCCGCGCCGCCGTCGTTCGTCGCGCTTCCGCCTATCCCGATCAGCAGGCGCCGCGCTCCTCCGTCCAGCGCCGCCAGCATCAGTTCCCCTGTCCCCCGCGTCGTCGTGCGCCGGGGGTCGCGCAGGCGCGGCGGCACGAGTGGCAGCCCTGACGCGGCTGCCATCTCTATCACCGCCGTGCCGTCCGGCAAGACGCCGTACACGGCGTCCGCCTGCGCGCCCAGGGGACCGGTGACGCGCGCGGCGCGCCGCATACCGCCCATGGCTTCCACCAGCGCGTCCACCGTCCCCTCGCCGCCGTCGGCCATAGGCACAACCCGCGTCTCCGCCGCCGGCAGCGCCCGGCGCACGCCTTCCGCTACCGCCAGCCCCACCTCGCGGCTCGTCAGACTACCCTTGAATGAATCCGAGGCCACCAACACTCTCATCGTTCTTTTTCCTTCAGCCTTTAATTTACGTATCCAGTTTAGCATAGACGGACTCCGCAAGCAAGCCCAGCCTATCCGGCAAAGCCGCTGACGGGGGGTTGCGCACCCCAAACCAGGTTGGCAGGCGGCGCGCGGATATTATCCGCCCCTACAGTAATCTTAGGAACTGGGGCGCAGCGGCAAAACCAGTACAAGCCCCCCTTTCAAGGGGGGTGGCGGCGGCAAAGCCGCTGACGGGGGGTTGGGCACCCCAACCCAGGTTAGCAGGCGGCGGGCGGATATTATCCGCCCCTACAGGAACTGGGGCGCAGCGGCAAAACCAGTACAAGCCCCCCTTTCAAGGGGGGTGGCAGCAGCAAAGC
>JAISQG010000084.1 GCA_031274335.1 Gracilibacteraceae bacterium | reverse complement strand
CCTGTAGGGGACGCCGCCCTCGGCGTCCCGACCAAAGAAAGGCGGTAAGTGAATGACGGAAAAGAAAACGGGAATTACACGTCGTAATTTTCTGAAAACAGTGGCGGCCGGAGCGGTGGGCGTGGCCGCGGCCGGTGTGCTGGGCGGTTGCAGCAGCAGCGGCGCGGCAGGCGGAACTCCCGCGGCGGGAGGCGGCGCGGCCCCCTCTGTTTCCGAGACGCAGGAAACTGATATTGTTGTGGTCGGAGGCGGGTCATCCGGGCTTTGCGCGGCTGTGCAGGCGGCGCAGCTGGGAGCCGGCGTCATACTCCTGGAAGCCAATTCCGTGATCGGCGGCAACGGGCAGCTGACGGAGGGCATGTTTGCCATCGGCAGCAGCCTGCAAAGGGCGAGCGGCGTGGGGCTGGATCTGACTTTCCGCGAGGTGGTCGCCGTGGAGCAGGAGTTTTTTAATTACCGGGTCAACGCCCTGTTTTGGAAGGACTTGGTGGAGAACTCCGCTGACAATCTGGAATGGCTCATCGAAAACGGCGTGCAGTTCTCCGGCGTGGTGGACAATTACTACGGACTGGGCAAAATACCGGCTTTTCACTGGTTTGTGGACGGCAGCGGCAGGAACTACATTGGCCCGATGGCGGCAAAAGCCGAGGAATTAGGGGTGCAGATCTTGCTGAAAACGCCGGGCGACGACCTGATCCAGGACGAAACCGGCAAGGTCGCCGGGATTTACGCCAAAAAAGAGGACGGGACGCTGATGCAGATAAACTGCAAGGCGGTCATCCTGGCGTCCGGCGGTTATGCCAACAACATGGAAATGATGGAAGCGCGCGGTTATGATATGACTTACACCATCAATCAGGGCAACCCCCATCATAACGGCGACGGGCTGCGCATGGCGACAAAAGCGGGCGGCGCGGACGTTTCTCTGCAGCGGTGCTTTTTGCGCGAGCCCTATGCTTATGGCACCAATTTCTTTGGCGACATGTCCCAGGCCATCCAGCGCGGCGGACCGCTCCTGTGGGTGAACCAGGACGCGGAGCGCTATTGCAACGAGGATTGCGGCGCTTTTACCCCCGGCAATAACTCCAATGCCGTGCATACGCAGCAGAAGTCCTTCCTGATTTTTGACCGCCCCTGGCTGGAGAATCTGGCCCAGACCGTGGAAAACCTGGTGCAGGACGTGGAGGACGCCGTGGCCGAGTGCCCGGGCGAGAATATTTACAAGGCCGACACGATCGAGGAACTGGCGACACTGGCGGGCTTGGATCCGGCGGCGCTGGCGGCCACCCTGGCCCGGTATAACACGCTGTGCGCGCAGGGCTTGGATGAGGATTTTAACAAGCCGGCGGAAAAAATGGTCGCTCTGACGACGGGGCCGTATTATATTTTCCGGCAGGATCTGTCTTTCTGGACATCCATCGGCGGCATCCACACGAACCGGCGGATGGAAGTCATCGACTTGGCCGGGAGCCGGGTGCCCGGATTATACGCCGCCGGCACGGACGGCTGCGAGCTGTATCGCGAGACGTATACGATGAACGTGCCGGCTTCCTGCAACGGCAACAACTGTAACTCCGGCCGCGTGGCGGCCAAAAACGCCGTGGCCGAATTCGTCCAGGCATAGCAGCTGTGAGTAGGGGACGCCGCCCTCGGCGTCCCGCAGCTGTGAGTAGGGGATGCCGCCCTACGGGCGGTCGCGCGACTATCCTACATAGCGATATTATAGGAGGAGAGAATCATTGACTGAGCAGGAAAAACAGGAAAGCAATCAGGGAAAACCAAAAAAGAAATTTTTCAACCTCAAAAATATTCTGCTCATTGCCGGCGTATTGGTTCTGCTGGGTGTGGGCGGGGGCTTCGGCGTCATGAAGGCCTCCGACAATCCGGCCTTTTGTACGCTCTGCCATAATATGCAGGGCTATTACGACTCTTTTACCTACAGCCAGACGGACGAAAAAACCGAACAAACCTATGATTTGCTGGCCAAAAGACACGCCGACTCCGAGGATCAGCTCGTGTGCCACGACTGCCATGAGGCATCGCTGGCGGTGCAAATCGACGAGGGGATCAAGTTCATCACCGGCAATTACCTGGATCCGCTGGACACGCGCGATTTCGGCGACCAGTTCTGCTTGGACTGCCACGATTTTGAGGAGGTAAAGGAAATCACGCGGGAGCGATTCCTCGATGTGAGCGCCCCGCCGTACAATGTCGCCAACCCGCATGATTCCCACAACGGGGAACTGGAATGCAGCACCTGCCACCGGATGCACGCCAAGCAGACCCTTTTTTGCGCCCAATGCCACGATATTAAATGGACGAGGGAAGTGCTGGCCGATCCCGCCTGGGTTCCCAAGAGATAGGAGTTACTGACTTGCTGGTTGTTATGGCCAATTTGATCGCGTTTTACGGCGCGTTTGTCCTTTATTTCGGCGCGGCGGCGGCCTACCGGCTGCGGAAAACCGCCGCTCCCGCTCTGGCGCGCGCGGGCTTCGTTTTGAATCTGGCCGCCGTGGGGGCGCGCGCCGCCCGCTCGGGGCGGCTGCCGCTTTCCAACAGCTATGAGTTTATACTGCTTTTCGCGCTCGCGGCCGTTCTGCTCTTTTTGTTTTTCGCGGGGCGGGATAAAAACCAGGCGGCGGGGGGCATATTTTTTTCGCTGGTGACCCTGCTTTTTCTCTTTGTTATTTTGTTCACGCGCGGCCAGATTACAGCGATTCAGCCGCTGCCTCCGGCCTTGCGCAGCCTTTGGCTCGTTTCCCATGTGCTGACGGCGGTGATCGCCTACGGCTGTTTTCTCGTGGCCGCGGCCTTTGCCGCCATCTGCCTCCGGGGCAGCGGGACGGAGAAACCGGAGGAAAAGCAGGCGCGGCGCGTCTACCGCGTGGTATTGTTCGGATTTGCCGCTCTTTCTGTTTCTGTCGCGCTGGGCGCCGTGTGGGCGGAACAAGCCTGGGGCAGCTACTGGACCTGGGATCCCAAAGAAACCTGGGCGCTTGTCACATGGATTGTCTACGCGATTTACCTGCATATCGGCCGGCGCCGGATTTTGTCTGACCAGGCTCTGTATATCATGGTCTGCGCCGGATTCATTCTGGTGCTGTTCACATTTTTCGGCGTCAATTTCCTCTTGCCCGGATTGCACAGCTATGCTTAAAAAGCTGTGGCGGTTTTTGTCTTCGATGCGGGCCGGCCTGACCATTTTGGCCATGATCGCCGCAATGGCCGCCATGGGAAGCATCCTGTGGCCGGGCGTTTTTTTCCGTTCGCCGCTCTTTTTGCTTTTGTTCATCCTTTTATTCGCGCAAATGGCTTTCTGCGGCCTGGGCGAACTGCGGCGCCTGCGCCTGAAACCGCGCTCGCTGGCGCTTTTTCTGATTCACGCCGGAGTGTTTCTCATCCTGATCGGAGCGGCTGTCAACGCGCGTTACGGGCTGTCGGCCGTTCTGCCCCTGCAGGAGGGCGAGGAGCGGGACGCGGCCGCGGCGCTGGGGCTGGAAACGGCCGGGCCTCTTTGGCTGCGGCTTGACCGCTTTGAAATAACCTTTTATGACGACGGCTCGCCTTCGCAGTATTACGCCCATGTGGAGACGCGGTCGGCGGGGGAGAGGCGGGAGGCCGCGGTCAGCGTCAATCATCCGCTGGCCCTCGAAAATGTAAAAATTTACCAGCAAAGCTTCGGATACCGGCTGTGGGCGCGGGAGCCCGGGGATG
>JAISQG010000054.1 GCA_031274335.1 Gracilibacteraceae bacterium | reverse complement strand
CCCGGCGTTTCCTCCGGATTGTCGATAACGGGTATATGGTCGAAGCAATCATCCATATAACCCGCCCACATGCGGATTATTTTAAGCTCCTGCAGTATCGGGAAATACCCGACAATGCCGCGGCAGGTACTTGCGGCGGCAATGCTTGTCTCCCGCGGATCAGGCGTCACGGCATACGGCTCGAATCCATGCGTCCCCCCGAAAACAAAGGAACCATGCTTGGTCTGATGTCCGTAGAAGTCCGCCATCGCCGTGCCCAGCATCTGATAAAACAGCGGCGGGGAGTCCTCGGTCACAAGGGTTTCCAGCAGAACCGGGATCATGGGCACGTCCAGCCCCACGGAGGCGAGCAGCTTGCGGCTCTCATACCCCGCGCAGACCACGACGCCGTCCCCCTCATACACCTCGCCGTCCGCGGTGACGACACCGGTAACGCGCCCGCGTGTCTTCAGCAGGCGAACGCATTCCGCTTCCGAAACGAAAACAGCCCCCAGCCGCCTGGCCGCGCGGTAAAACGCGAGGGTGACAAGCAGCGGGTTCGCGTGCCCGTCCGTGGGGCACCAGCTCGCGCCGATAACTTCTTCGGATAAATACGGGCAAATATCCCGCGCTTCCCCGTAGTCAATCATTCGCATGTCCAGCCCGCCCGCGGCGGCGTTATTCACCAACCCCCGAAGTATATTCAGGTGGGCCTCCGTTTTACCCAGGCGCAAATTGCCCTGCTGATAATACTCTATGTCCAGGCCCAGCTCGTCAGACAGCGAGGGCCACAGGTTTTTCACGCCGTACATCGCCAGCGGAAGCTCCGCCGGGTGCCGCCCGGACTGGCGGACGCCCCCGCCGTTGCGGGATGAGCCGCCGTTGCCGATATACGGGCTTTTTTCCAGCACCGTGACCGCAAACCCGCGCTTTTTTAAGTAATATGCCGCCGCGTTGCCTATGGCTCCGGCGCCGACGACGATTATTTTATTCACCGGCCAACACCTCCGCCGCGAATACACGCATTTCCGTCGGGCGCATCGGCGCCCGGCCCGTCGCGTCCTCCAGGCTGGCCGGCGGGATTCCGAGCTCGCGCGCCACCAGGGATTTCACCAGGCGGGCGCATGTTTGCCCCTGACACAAGCCCATGCCGCACCGCAAAAAACGGCGGACTTCATGCACGTTGAACATTCCGTCGTGCACGGCGCGGCGGATTTCACCCTTCGTGACTTCCTCGCAGCGGCAGATTATCATATCGTCGTCCGCCTGAGCCGCGAACTCGCCTATATCCTTGCGGATTACGCTCATGGTCGTTTCCGCCCCCTTTTCCAGAATCGCGCCAGCATGGCCATCTCTCCCGGCACGGCAATGGTCAGCAACCCCGTTTTGTCAAACGCGGGGGTGAGCTTGAAGCCGATGACTTCGGCCTCGCACAGCGTTTGCCCGTCCCGCCCCAGAGCGACGCCGATTTCGCCGACTGCGGGATAGGGCAGGAATTCATACGGCAGGGTCACGGAGGCCCGCCCGCCGCCGATATCCCCGTCCACCAGAAAAATGGCCTGGCCGGAGCATGCGGCGACGCACAGCCCGCAGCCTATGCACTCCGCTTCCCCGTCCAGCCGCGGCAGGGCCACAATGTTCTCCCCAACCTTTATGCAGTTTTTCGGGCAGGCGTCCTGGCACGGGTTGCAGGGAATGTTCTGGGTGCATTCGATAACCGCGTGCAGCCCCGGAGCGCTGCTTACGCCGGGATACCGGGCAATCTCCTCGCCGTCCAGATAGCCGCGCCGCAGCAGGGATGAGGAAATCTCGCAGCCCTCGTCCGTTTTATCGGGGACTTTGCCGCGGTTTTTCGGCGCGAACATGCCCTCCCGCAAGCCGGCCAGGGACGCTTCCAGTTCCGCCGTGCGCGCTTGCAGGGTGCCGCCGGAGATAAAACCGAGCTTGCCCGCCGCCGCCGCGCCGGCGATGCGCCCCTCCAGCATGGCGCTGGAAGCCTCCTCAATCCCCGAAACATCGCCGCAGGCGTACACGCCCCAAACGCTTGTCTCGCCAAACTCATCACAGACGGGAAGCCGGACCGCGCCTCCGCGCTCCTGCATAGCGCAGCCGGCCATTTTCAAAAGCTGCGTGGCGCCGGAAAGCCCGACCGCGACGCAAACGGCATCGACCGCGAAGGTCTTCTCCGTCCCCGGCACAATCCGCCACTCCGGGTCAACCTCGCCGATTACGGCGGCGGAGACCCGCTCCGCCCCTTCCGCTCTGACGATGGTGTGCGACAGGTAAAAAGGCACGCCGCACCTGGCGAGCTTCGCCGCATGCACTCCGTAGCCCCCGATCCCCGGCGCGGCGTCCGCGACGGCCACGACCTCGCACCCCGCCTGCAAAAGCTGATAGCCCACCACAAGGCCGACGTTGCCGCTGCCGAGCATTAAGACCCGCTTGCCGGGCCTGACGCGGTTCATGTTCATCATGGTTTGCGCCGCGCCCGCTCCCATCACGCCGGGCAGCGTCCAGCCCTCGAAAGCCAGCATGTTCTCGCTCGCGCCCGTCGCCACAATCACAGTATCGCCCTTGTAATGCCGCGCTTCTTCGCCAACGCGCACCACGATCTCGCGGTTGTCGAAAAGCCCCGCGACCGGCGCGTTCAGAAAAACCTCCACCCCGAGTTTTTCGGCCTCCGCCAGCAATTCGGAGCCGATGTTGAAGCCGCGGATTTTCGCCCTATGCTCCTTGGAGCCAAAAAATTTGTGTATTTGCTTGAAAAGCTGACCGCCGGGCTTCGCGTTCTCATCGAACACGGCGACAGAGAGCCCGTGTTTCGCCGCTTCGGCGGCGGCGGAAAGCCCCGCCGGGCCCGCGCCGACCACAATCAGATCATAGCGCTTCATTCGGCGCCACCCTCGCCCTTGGCCGCCGAGCCGTACTGCGTTTGCACGGCCATTCCCTCGGCAAGGGCGGTCACGCAGGCGCGGACGTTCGGCCGGCCGTTTACCACCATAACGCAGTCCGTGCACCGGCCGATAGCGCAAAACACGCCGCGGGGCGCGCCCTGTTTTTTCGTATACCGATGGGTCAACACCCCCGCCGCCCTCAGAGCGGCGGCAATGGGTTCGCCCTCAAAACCGGTCATCTCGCCGCCGTCGAACGTGAATTTGACTTCCCGCCGGACTTCCGCTTCGCCGAGGATCGGATGATTAGAAATTCGCATTGAATGACCTCTGAATAATATTCTGTCCGCCGGATCGCCCTAAGCGGAAACAAAAAACGCCGAACCGCCTTGCGGCCCGACATCTTTGTCACGGCGATGATACCATGAAACATTTCAGCGATATTGTAAAAATCGGAACAGCTGTCGAATTACCGCCCCACGCTCCATCCCAAACTCTCCCGCTGAATCCTATACAGCCGCGCGAACAGCCCGCTTTGATTGATCAATTCGTCGCCGCGACCCTCCTCAACGAGGCGACCGCCCTCTAAAACCGCAATCTTATCCGCGCCCATTACCGTCCGCAGCCGATGGGCGATGACAATTACCGTCCGGCCTTTGACAAGCGCCGAGATTGCCGCCTGAATCTGCGCCTCATTCTCCGGGTCAAGACTCGCCGTGGCCTCGTCGAGCAGCACAATCGGCGCGTCCTTGAGCAGCGCGCGTGCGATGGAAATCCGCTGGCGCTCCCCGCCCGAGAGCGTGGAGCCGTTTTCACCGATCAGCGTATCATAACCCTGCGGCATTTCGCGGATAAACTCGTCGCACCGCGCCATTTCCGCCGCCGCGTAGACTTCTTCGTCGGTCGCGCCCTGCCTGCCGACGCGGATATTGTTGATCACCGTATCATTGAACAGCACCACGTCCTGAAACACAAAACTCATATAACTCATCAGGCGTTCCGAGTCAACCTCGCGGATATTCCGGCCGCCGATCAGTATTTCGCCGGATTTTACGTCCCAAAAGCGGGCGATCAGCCGGGAGACGGTGGTCTTGCCGCTGCCGGACGGGCCGACGAGCGCAGTTATGCCGTTCTGCGGGATTTTCAGGCTGATGTTTTTCAGCACGTCGTCTTTGTTGTAGGCAAAAGTGACGTTGCGAAGTTCGATATTGCAATCCGGCAATACCGCCGTCTCGTCGCCCGTCATCAGCGGTTCGCGGCGCAGTTCCCGCATGCGGCGCGTGGAAACAAGCATATAGAAAAACTCCGGCAAAAGTGTCAACAGCACCAGGAGCGGCGCATAAATTCTGGCGCTTATGACGACGAAAATCAACAGTTTGATCGCGTCGATTCCGTCGCCCGTCAGCAATCCGACGCCCACTAGAATCACCAGCCCCACGCCGACCTGCATAATCATTCCCGCGAGAATGACAAACATTCCCGCAATCCCCTCAAATCGCATGGCGTGGCCTCGCATTGCGCGGAGCGAACGCTCCAATGCCTCCGACTTCTCGCCCGACAGCCCAAACGCCTTGACGACTTTTATACCCTCCAGGTATTCCTGCATCTGCTCCGCGACTTCGAGCTTCGCTTTGACGTGTTTTTCCCCGAATTTCTCCTGCAACCGGCGCGAGAAGAAAATCAATCCGAACGCAAGGGGCAGGGCGGCAAACAGCGCAAGCGACATGCGCCAATCGTAGAGCGCGAGCAGGGCGCTGGTCAGCGTTACCGTGATGAGGTTGGCGAACAGCCCCGGCGTGACATGGCTCATCACATGTTCCACCTGTGTGCAATCGTCCATCATATTTGTGGTCAGTTCCGATAAATCCTTGTTGTTGAAGAACGACAGCGGCAACCTCCGCATATGCTCCGCGACTTCGATTCGGATTTTTTCCGCTTCGGAATACGCGAC
>JAISQG010000046.1 GCA_031274335.1 Gracilibacteraceae bacterium | reverse complement strand
GTTGAAGTTTTCGGCGGCTCCGCCGCCGTCCCGGACAGCGCCGTCGCCGCCGCGAAAGCCCTGCTGGGCAGCGAATAAAAATAAACTGACTGACGGAGGAAGCCGCGCTTGGCCTATCGGATTTATCTGAGTTCCCCCCATATGGGCGGCAGGGAAATGCATTATATCGAGCAGGCTTTCGCCGGCAACTGGATCGCGCCGCTCGGCGAAAATGTGGACGCCTTTGAGGCGGAGACCGCGGCGCGCGTCGGTCGGGCGCATGGCGTCGCCGTTTCGGCCGGTACGCACGCCATCCATCTGGCCTTAAAATTGCTCGCGGTCGAGGCGGGGGACACGGTTTTCTGCTCCGCGCTGACCTTCGCCGGCAGCTGTAACGCAATTTGCTATGAGCGGGCGCGGCCGGTATTTATCGACTGTGACGAAACAACCTGGAATATGTCGCCCGTCGCTTTGCGCGCGGCTTTGCGGCGGGCCGCCGCCGAGGGCCGCCTGCCCCGGGCGGTCATCATCGTCGATTTATACGGGCAGAGCGCGGATTACGACGCTCTGATCCCGCTCTGCCGGGAATACGGCGTGCCGGTGATCGAGGACGCGGCCGAGGCGCTGGGCGCGGCGCTGCGCGGACGACCCTGCGGTTCTTTCGGCGAACTGGCCGTCCTTTCTTTTAACGGCAACAAAATAATCACCACTTCGGGCGGGGGCATGCTGCTGACCGGCGATAGCGGACAGGCCGCCAAGGCCCGTTTTTGGGCCACGCAGGCCAGGGATCCCGCTCCGTGGTATGAACACACGGAAATAGGCTACAATTACCGCCTGAGCAATGTTCTGGCCGGCATCGGCCGCGGCCAGCTGCTTTGCCTGGAGGAGCGCCTGGCCCAGAAAAAAGCCATCCATGCCCGCTATGCCGCCGGGCTGCGGGATGTTCCCGCCGCGCTCATGACCGCGCCGGCCGGATTTGACTCCGCCTACTGGCTAAGCGTTCTCCGCCTGGAGCTTGCCGCCACGCGCGCCCGGCCGGCGGACATCATCGCCGCTTTGGCGGAGCGCGGCATTGAGGCGCGCCATGTCTGGAAACCGATGCACATGCAGCCGGTTTTTGCCGACGCGCCGTTTTACCCGCACGCGGAGGAACCGGACGGGACGGCGGCCCGTCTTTTTGCCGCGGGGCTCTGCCTGCCGAGCGACACAAAAATGACCGCCGGCGAGCAACAGGAAGTCATAGACATTATTCGTGCCTGTTTCTAAAGGTTCCTAAAGCCGGGAAGGGTAAAAAAATTGCTGGCATTTCACGGCGGCTATGCTATAATATTGTTATTAACAGGAACGAGGAGGAAGTGACAGAAGTATGCCCAATCAGGAATTGCTGCTGATTCCCGGCCCGACGCCCGTGGCGGACGAGGTTTACGCCGCTTTGGCCCGCGAAACGATGTCGCACACGGATAGCCGGCTCGCGACGCTTTTCCGGGAGGCGCTGGATTTGACCCAGGACATGTTTCGCTCAGAAGGCGAAGCGTATGTCGTCGCCGGATCCGGGACGCTGGCCATGGAAATGGCGTTGACCAACACTGTGGCTCCGGGCGAAAAACTGCTCGTCGTCAGCCACGGTTATTTTGGCGACAGATTTATGGGCGTGGCGGCGGCGCTCGGCATCAGGGCGGAATTGCTTTCATCGCCGCCCGGCAAGCGGGTCGCGCCGGAGGCGGTCGGGGCCAAATTGAGCGAAGGAGGATTCAAGGCGGTCACGGTGACTCATGTCGATACTTCCACCGGCGTTATGGCGGATGTGGACGCTCTCGTGCCTGTGGTAAAAAAACACGGCGCCCTCTTTCTGCTGGACGGAGTTTGCGCCTCGGCGGCCGTGCCGGAAGATATGTCCCGCCGCTACGGAGCGCCCGATTACCGCATAGACCTCGTGCTGACCGCTTCCCAAAAAGCGATCGGCGCCCCGCCCGGACTGGCGATCGTGGTTTTCGGCCCGGCGGCGCTGCGGGCCCGGGAGGATTTGGGCAAGGTTGGCAGCTATTACTGCGACATAGCCAACTGGCGCAGCATCATGCGCGAGCCAAGCAGATATTTTGCCACCCACCCCGTCAACATGATTTACGCTTACCACGCGGCGATGAAAATTGTTGAGCGGGAAGGCCTGGAGGCGCGCCACGCGCGTCACGCCGGCATCGGGCGCGGCATGCGGGCGGCTCTGGCCGGCTACGGGTTCGGGCTGCTGACGCCGGAGGAAAACGCGGCGCCGACTTTATCCTGTTTTCTGTACCCGGACACCCTGGAAGATCTTTCGTTCCGTGAGGCCCTCAAAGCGAAACAGCTTATAGTGGCCGGGCTTCTGGGCGATTTGAACGGCAAGGGCTTCCGCATGGGGCATATGGGCAACACACGGGAGGATGAATTTTTGCGGGCTATCGCCGTCATCGGCGAGGTGCTGCAGGACAAAGGCCTGGCCGCGGACGCCGAGCAGGCTCAGAAGACTTTCTTGGCGCATTACCGCAAGGCACAGTAAATTTTTAATAGGAGAAAAACATGGGAGTCAACAAAATTACCGTCGTCGGAGGCGGCAACACAGGCATCACCACAGCATTTCTGCTCACGGCGAAAAACCTGGGGGACATCGTCGTCATCGATCTGCCGCAATTCGCCAATACCGTCAAAGGCAAAACCCTGGATATTCTTGAAGCCGCGCCGCTTCTCGGCTCAGCTACCCGCATTACCGGGACGGGCAGCTACGAGGACACCGCGGATTCCGACCTCGTGATCGTTACGGCCGGCTTGCCCCGCAAACCGGGTATGACGCGCAACGACCTGGTTAAAGCCAATGCGGAGGTCATCAAAGGCGTGATGGCCGAGGTTGTGAAATATTCGCCGGAAGCGATTGTCCTGGTGCTGACCAACCCGGTGGAAATCATCACTCATCTGGCCTTCAGACATTCCGGCCTGCCGCGCCTCAAGGTGCTGGGGCAGGCGGGCGTGCTGGACGGCGCGCGTTTCCGCGCTTTTGTCGCCGAAGACCTGGGCGTAAAGGCGGAAGATGTGACGACGCTCGTTTTCGGCGTCCACGGCGACGACATGATTCCGTTGACACGGATATCGGCGGTTAATTCCGTTCCGCTGACGAATCTCATTCCCCCCGGCCGGCTGGAGGAAATTGTGCGGCGCACCAAAGGGGGCGGCGCGGAAATCGTCAGCCTGCTCGGCACCGGCAGCGCCTATTTCGCCCCGGCGGCGGCGTTGACCGCTATGGCCTCGTCCATCCTGCTGAACGAAAACAAGCTGTTCTCGGCGGTCGTCAACCTGGACGGCGAATACGGCTATAAAGATGTGGCGCTCAATGTTCCGGTCATCCTGGGGCGCGGCGGCGTCGAAAGGATCGTGGACATTCCGCTGGAGCCGGCGGAAAAAGCCGTAATTGACAAATCAGTCGCTGAGGTCAAAGAATTACTGGCCGCGAATGCCTGATACTGACCGGCCGGAAAAAGAGGCGTGCGGCGCTAAGCACATGCTTTGCCTGGAAAAGGTCAATGTGTATTACGGCGAAATTCACGCTTTAAAAGATGTTTCGCTCCAAGTGGCGGAGGGTTCGGTCGTGGCGCTTTGCGGCGACGCGGGTTCGGGGCGCAGCACCTGTCTCAAAACCATTGCCGGGGCTATCCTGCCGCAGGCCGGCGCTATTCTGTTTCGGGGGCGGGACATCGCCGGCGAGCAGACGGAAGCGCTGGGAATCGTCAAAGTCCCGGAAGGAAGACGGATTTTCGCCAATATGACCGTGCTGGAAAATTTGCAGGTGAGCGTGGCCGGGCCGCTGCCGGAAAAATACGCCGAGCGAATCGAGGCGGTGCTGCAAGTTTTTCCTTCCCTGCGCCGCAAACAGCGCCAGACGGCCGGCCACCTGTCCGGGGAGGAACAGCAGATGCTGATTATCGGGCGGGCCCTGCTGACGGCTCCGGCGCTGCTGCTGCTGGATGAGCCGACGCACGGCCTCAGGCCCGGTTGCGCCGCGGCCATCCTGAATTGCATCCCGGCGATCAAGGCGCTGGGCGTCACCATTCTCCTGGCGGAGCAAAACCTTCCCCTGGCTCTTTCTATCGCTGACCGCTGTTATGTTTTCGCGGAGGGAAAAATCACGCGCGAGGGGCCGGCGGCGGAACTGACCGCCGAAATGGCCGGTGCCGGAGGTAGCTGATGATTTTTGATCTGATCATCCTGGCCGTCGTCTTGTGGAGTGCCTTCATGGGCTTTCGCAAGGGCCTTTTGACCGGCGTCGCCAAATTCATAGGCAAAATCGCCGCCATCGGGGTGTCTTTCCTGTTTTACAAGCCTTTTCTCGCCTTGATCGAGGGCGTTTTTCCGTTGCGGAACGCGGTGAGCGCTTTGATCGGCGATGTGACAGCCGGTTTCTCATTGCCGGGCGGAGGAAGAGCGGGGGGATTTTCGTTGCCGGAAGGCTTTACGTTGCCGGAGGGCTTTACGCTGCCGGAAGGAGTGACCTTGCCG